>NZ_JASCXL010000008.1:0-122381 GCF_030010595.1 Streptomyces sp. CC224B
GGTCGACGACGTCGCCGGGGACGACACCGGCGAGGGCCCCGCCCGCGGGGGCGGGGGGGGCGGGGGCGGGGGGGGGCGCGCGCGCCCCCAGGGCGCGGCGGGGGGGGGGGGGCCCGGGGGGGCGCCCCCCCGCGGGCGGGTCGGGCAGGGCCTTGGGCGACGCCGGCGGCGCGGGTGCCGCGGGCGGCGGCACGTCCGCCGCCGGACCCGCGCGGCCGCCCGCCTCCGGCCCGGCGAGACCGCTCGCCTCCGGCTCCAGCGCGCCGAGCGCCGGGTCCAGCGGGTCGAGCGCCGCCGCGCCCGGCCGGGCGCCCGCGTCGATCAGCGCCTGGTAAGGCCCTACCGCACGCGTACCCAGCCGTCGCAGGGCCGACCACATCGTCACCTGGTTCGCCGACAGGACCGGGACCCGCAGCTCCGCCTCCAGTTGCGGGATGACGTCGTACGTCGGGAGGTTGGTGCAACTGATGAAGAGCGCGTCGACCGGCTGGAGCACGGCGCGCCGGGCCATGTCGGCGACGTCCCGGTAGGGCACCTTCCAGATGTGCCGGGTCAGCCCGAGGTAGGCGCGGCCCGCGACCGACACGCCCGCCTCGCCCAGGTACTCCTCCAGGGCCAGGGTGACCGACCAGGTGTAGGGCGTGACGAGCGCGATGCGGCGCGCGCCCAGTTCGGCGAGCGCCTCCAGGAGCGCGCCGGAGGTGGTCACCGCGGGTACCGCGCGCTCCCGCGCCATGGCCTCGCACATCGCCCGCTCCCCCGCGATCCCGCCGACGAAGCTGCCCGAGGTGCAGGCGTACGCGAGGACCTCGGGCTCGGCGGCGGAGAGCGCGCGGACCGCGGCGCCGAGCGTCTCGTGCTCGCTGACCAGCCGGGCCAGGTCGAGGCTGACCTCGACGGGCACGTACGGCGTGCGTGTCAGGTGCAGCGAGACGTCGTCCGGGACCCAGCGCCACAGCTCCCGGTCCAGGGCGAAGTCGAAGGGGGCGACGACACCGACACCGCGCTGCGGGTGCGGTCCGCCGAGCATCGAGAACGATGTGACGTCCATGAGCGGGCCCTACGTTCGTGCGTGCGTGCGGTGACGGGGCCGGCCCGGGGGCCGGAGTGGTGCGGTGCCGGCGGCGCGCCGGGACGTCACGTCGGAACGAGGGACGTGTGCCGCGTGCGCACGGTCGCGTGAGCGGGGTGACCGGATGGGCGGACCGTACGCGCGGCCGCGGTCGCCGCGGTGAAGTGCTCGGGTCGAGCGCTCTGTTGACGACGGTAGGTTCGGGTGCCAGCGTGGTCAATCCGCTCATCTCAGACAGTCGGCCGGAGTGCGCCGCACCCGCTCCGGCCGCCGTCGGGGTGTCCGTCCCACCTCTCCCCAGCCGTCCACATCACCACGCAGTCACCCGTACACCCACGTATCCCCGGGCCTCCGGGGGCACGTGCGGCCACCACGTCCTTCCAGGGAAGCGGGCTCTCCTTGCGAAACGGTCTCTCCGCCGTGTCCGAAAGCACCGGCTCGAAGCGCGCCGGGACCGAGCGCACCCGGTCCGCGGGCGCCGGCGGCGCACGCCCCACGGTGCTCGTGCTCGACGCCCCGCCGCCCGCGCCACCGCCGCGCCTGGGCGCGCTGACCGGCCGGGCCCGGGTCCTGCACGCCGACGCCGGCACCCTCGCCGCGCAACTGCCCGAGGCCGACGTGCTGTTGGTGTGGGACTTCCTGTCCGACGCGGTCCGCCGCGCCTGGCCAGGGGACGGGCCCCGGCCGCGCTGGGTGCACACCGCGAGCGCGGGCGTCGACCGGCTGCTCTGCCCCGAAC
Source organism: Streptomyces sp. CC224B (assembly GCF_030010595.1). Taxonomy (NCBI): domain Bacteria; kingdom Bacillati; phylum Actinomycetota; class Actinomycetes; order Kitasatosporales; family Streptomycetaceae; genus Streptomyces; species Streptomyces sp. CC224B. The sequence continues at coordinate 1,812 of NZ_JASCXL010000008.1, forward strand.
TCGTCGCCTGCGACACGGTGGTGACCAACGCCCGGGGCGTCTTCGACCAGCCGGTCGCCGAGTACGTCGCGGCGCTCGTCCTCGCCATGGCCAAGGACCTGCCGCGCACCCTCGCCCTCCAGGGCGAGCGGCGGTGGCTGCACCGCGAGAGCCGGCGGGTCGCGGGGACGCGGGCCTGTGTGGTGGGTTCGGGCCCGATCGGCCGCGCGACCGTGCGCACCCTCAAGGCGCTGGGCGTCACCACGGCCCTGGTCGGGCGCCGGCCGCGCACCGGCGTGTACGGCCCGGCCGACCTCGACCGGCTGCTCGCGCGCGCCGACTGGGTGGTGTGCGCGGCGCCCCTCACCGACGACACGCGCGGCATGTTCGACGAGCGGCGCTTCGGCGTGATGCAGCCGTCGGCGCGGTTCATCAACGTGGGCCGGGGCGCCCTGGTGGTGGAGGCGGACCTGGTGGCGGCGCTGTCGAAGCGGTGGATCGCGGGCGCGGCCCTGGACGTCTTCGCGCACGAGCCGCTGGCGCCGGACAGCCCGCTGTGGACGGCCCCCGGGCTGCTGGTGTCGCCGCACATGAGCGGGGACACGGTGGGCTGGCGGGACGAACTGGGCGCCCAGTTCGTGACGTTGTACGGGCAGTGGGAGGCGGGGCGGCCGCTGGTGAACGTGGTCGACAAGGAACGCGGGTACGTCCCCGGGCACTGAGCGCGCCCCCGGCTGGGCAGGGATCTTCCGTCCGCCCCCCCCCTGCCCCCCCCCGGCCCCTCGTCCACCCCCCCTTGCCCCCCCCGGTCCCGTCGTGCACCCCCTCCCCCCGCCGTTTCCGTCGTCCACCCCCCGCCTTCCCCTGGAGCGCGCATGACCGAGCACGCCGACCTGACCGCTCTCACCGCCACGCAGCTCGTCGACGGCTACCGCGCGGGCGCGTTCAGCCCCGTCGAGGTGGTCCGTGCCGTGCTGCGCCGGGCCGAGGAGGTGCAGCCGCGGGTGAACGCGTTCGTCCGCACCGACGCGGAGGACGCGCTCGCGCGGGCCGGGGAGAGCGCGGCGCGCTGGCGCGCGGGCACGCCGCTCGGCCTGGTGGACGGGGTGCCGGTCACCGTCAAGGACATGCTGCTGCAGCGCGGCGCGCCCACGCTGCGCGGCTCCCGGTGCGTGGCCGAGGCGGGCGCCTGGGACGAGGACGCGCCGGCCGTGGCACGGCTGCGCGAACACGGCGCGGTGTTCGTCGGCAAGACGACCACGCCCGAGTTCGGCTGGAAGGGCGTCACGGACAGCCCGCGCCACGGCGTGACCCGCAACCCGTACGACACCGCGCGCACCGCGGGCGGCTCCAGCGGCGGCAGCGCCGCGGCGGTGGCGCTCGGCGCGGGGCCGCTGTCCCTGGGCACGGACGGCGGCGGCTCGGTGCGGATACCCGGGGCGCTGTGCGGGATCTTCGCGCTCAAGCCGACGTACGGCACGGTGTCGCTGTACCCGGCGTCGGCGTTCGGGACGCTGTCGCACGTCGGGCCGATGACGCGGGACGCGGCGGACGCGGCGCTGCTCATGGACGTGATCGGGGCGCCCGACGCCCGGGACTGGTCGTGCCTGGCCCCGCGCGAGGGCAGCTTCCGCGAGGCGCTGGGGGGCGGGGTGCGGGGACTGCGGGTGGCGTACTCGCCGTCGCTGGGCGGGCAGGTCGCGGTGCGGCCCGGCGTGGCGGCTGCGGTGCGCGCGGGGGTGGAGGCCCTGGCGTCGCTGGGCGCGTACGTCGAGGAGGCCGACCCGGACTTCGCCGACCCCGTGGAGGCCTTCCACACGCTGTGGTTCAGCGGGGCCGCGCGGGTCGTGCAGCGGCTTTCGCCCGCGCGCCGGGAGCTCCTCGACCCGGGGCTGCGGGAGATCTGCGCCCAGGGGGCGCGGTACAGCGCGCTCGACTACCTCGCGGCCGTCGACGTCCGGGTGGAGCTGGGGCGGCGCATGGGCCGCTTCCACCAGGCGTACGACGTGCTGGTGACGCCGACGCTGCCGCTCACGGCGTTCGCGGCGGGGCACGAGGTGCCGCCGGGCAGCGGGCTGCGGCGGTGGACGGGGTGGACGCCGTTCACCTACCCCTTCAACCTCACGCAGCAGCCCGCGGCGACCGTGCCGTGCGGGGTGGACGGCGACGGGCTGCCCGTCGGGATGCAGATCGTGGGGGCCCGGTTCGCCGACGCCGTCGTGCTGCGCACGGCCCACGCGCTGTACGAGGCCGGGGCGGCGGGGGCGCCCCGGCCCGCGTGGTGACGCGTCCTAGGCGCGGCGGAAGTGGAGGGTCTCGCCCTCGGCCCCGGTGCGCCACAGGTCGTTGCAGGCCTCCGCGAGCCGGTCCAGGCCCTCGACGACCTGGCCCCAGACGATGCCGGGGACCCAGCCGACGTCGCCGTTGAGCAGCAGGTTGTTGCGCTCGTAGAACAGCGCGAGGTCGACGACGGTGCCCTGCCGGGGCGTGCCGTAGCCGTATGCCGACGTGCCCAGTTCGGTGCCGGCGAAGGTGAAGTAGCACAGGTCGCCCGGCACGGGCGTGACGGTGGGGTTCTCCAGCGGGGGCTCCTCGGGGGCGAACGGCGGGAAGAGGGCGTAGACCTCGTTGCGGGCGTACTTGGCGTGGTAGACGTCCCCGCCGAGCGGCAGCGCGTCCCACACCGCCGCGCAGGTCACCGGGGCCTTGTCGGCGAGGAGCAGCGCGGTGGCCCGGACACCGCGCCCGGCCAGGGCGACTTCGACGTAGCGGTCTGCCATGCCGCTCATGGTGCGCCCCGGGGCGCGGCCCGCGTCAAGAGCGCAACGATCGCGTACGGGGCCGGAATTCGTCGGCATAACCGGCGTCGCGTCGGGTAGCCGCGCGCCCATGGCTCCACGACTGAGGAACCCGAACAAGACACGGAGCGGCAGAGCGGAGGACGGCGACGAGGGCTCCATACGGCGTCTGCCCCGGCGCGCCGTTCTCATGTCCGCCGCCGTGCTCGGCGCCGCGGGCACCCTGGGAGCGGCGGGATGCAGCCGCGTCCCCACCGGGGACACGCTGGCCCGCCTGAAGTCCCAGGGCACGGTGCGGCTCGGCATCGCGGGCGAGGCACCGTACGGCTACATCGACGACGACGGCGACTTCACCGGGGAGGCGGTGGAGCTCGCCCGGATCATCTTCGAGCGGCTGGGAGTCGACCGCGTGCAGCCGGTCGCCACCGACTTCAGCTCGCTCATCCCCGGCCTGAAGACGCAGCAGTTCGACGTCGTGGCCGCCGGGATGTACATCAACAAAGAGCGCTGCCAGCAGGTGATCTTCTCCGATCCCGAGTACCAGATGCTCGACTCCTTCATCGTCCGCAAGGGCAACCCGATGGGGCTGCGCACGTACCGGGACGTGGTGCGCAAGAAGGCGAAGTTCGGTACGGGCACGGGCTACGCGGAGATCCAGTACGCCGTCGACGCCGGGTACGAGGAGAGCGACATCGTCATCCTCCAGGACCCCGTCGCGGGCCTGAACGCGGTGGAGGCCGGGCGCATCGACGTCTTCGGCGGCACCGCCCTGACCACGCGCGGCGTGGTGAAGAAGAGCAGCAAGGCCGAGGCCACCGAGCCGTTCGCGCCCGTCGTCGACGGCAGGAAGCACGTCGACGGCGGCGGCTTCACCTTCCGGCCCGCCGACACGAAGCTGCGGGACGCCTTCAACGTGGAGATCCACAAGATGAAGCGGAGCGGCGAACTCTTCCGCGTGCTGCGGCGGTTCGGCTTCACCAAGGCCGAGATGACCACCCTGACCGCCGAGGAGCTGTGCCGATGACAGCGGGCCTGTGGGAACACTGGGTGCTGCCCGGCATCTGGATCACCGTTCAGCTCACCCTCTACAGCGCGGCGCTGGCCACCGCCGTCGCCTTCGGCGTCGGCATGGCGCGCACCCACCGCTCCCGCGTGGTGCGGTTCTTCGCCGCCTTCTACACCGAGGTGTTCCGGGGCACGTCCGCCCTGGTCCTGATGTTCTGGATCTTCTTCGTGCTGCCGCAGCTCGCGGGCTGGGCGCTGGTGCCGATGTGGGCGGCGGTGCTCGCCCTCGGCCTGTCCTACGGGGCGTACGGCGCCGAGATCGTGCGCGGCGCCCTGAACGCGGTGGCCCCGGCGCAGCGCGAGGCGGGGGTCGCGCTGAGCTTCACACCCTGGCAGCGGATGCGGCTCATCCTGCTGCCGCAGGCGGTCCCGGAGATGATCCCGTCGTTCTGCAACCTGCTCGTCGAGCTGCTCAAGGGCACCGCGCTGGTGTCGCTGCTGGGCATCGGCGACGTGTCCTTCGCCGCGTACCTGGTGCGGCTCGCCACCACCGAGAGCGCCCAGGTCTACTCGATCACGCTGGTCATCTACTTCGTGCTCGCGTTCCTGCTCACGCGCGGCATGAAGCTCCTCGAACGCCGGGCCAAGGCGGGCATCGGGCAGTTCCCCGAGCCCTCGGCCACCGGGGGCCGGCTGCGCTTCCGCCGGTCCGACGCGACGTCACCCGAGCTGAGCAGTACGGGCGTCACGGGCGGGGGTGCGTCGCGATGAGAGGTGCTACCGCCACAGCCGGCGTCGAGTCCGCCGCCGCGGAGACAGTCAGTACGGCGACAGCCGGTACGGGGACAGCCGGTACGGACACCTGGGACTGGGGGGCGGTCGCCGACTTCATGCCGCACTTCTGGGACGGGGTGCTCGTCACCCTCCAGGTGCTCGCGCTCGGCTCGCTGATCTCCTTCTCCCTGGGGCTGGTGTGGGCGCTGGCCTTCCGGGCGCCCACCCGGCTCGTCCGCTGGCCGGTGGGCCTGTTCACCGAGTTCGTCCGCAACACGCCGCTGCTCGTGCAGCTCTTCTTCCTGTTCTTCGTGCTGCCGGAGTGGAACATCCAGTTCTCCGCCGAGACCACCGGCACGCTCGCGATCGGCCTGCACTACTCGACGTACACCGCGCAGGTCTACCGCGCGGGCATCGACGCCGTGCCCGTCGGGCAGTGGGAGGCGGCCAAGGCGCTCAGCCTGTCCTACCGGCGCACCTGGACGGCGGTGATCCTGCCGCAGGCCGTCCGCCGCGTGATCCCCGCGCTCGGCAACTACGTCATCGCCATGCTCAAGGACACCCCGCTGCTCGCCGGCATCGGCGTCCTCGAACTGCTCCAGCGCTCGCGGCTCGAAGCGGCGCAGACCTTCCAGTACACCGAGGCGCTGACCGTCGTCGGCGTCGCCTTCATCCTCATCGCCTACCCGTCCTCCCTCCTCCTGCGAGTCCTGGAGCGCCGCCTTGTCCGCTGACACCCCCCTTTCGAAAGGGCGGCCGAACCCGGCCGTCGACGGCAGCGAGCTGATCCGGTTCGACCGGGTCGTCAAGCGCTTCGGCGCGCACACGGTCCTGGACGAGCTGGACTTCTCCGTGGCCTCCGGCAAGCACGTGACGCTGATCGGCCCCTCCGGCTCCGGCAAGACGACGATCCTGCGGCTCCTGATGACCCTCATCAAGCCGGACGAGGGCACCATCAAGGTCGGCGACGCGTACCTGACGCACGAGGAGAAGAACGGCAGGCTCGTCCCGGCGGGCGAGAAGCACGTCCGCGAGGTCCGCAAGAACATCGGGATGGTCTTCCAGCAGTTCAACCTCTTCCCCAACATGAAGGTCCTGCGGAACATCACCGAGGCGCCCGTCACCGTCCTCGGCCTGCCCAAGGACGAGGCCGAGCAGCGCGCCCGCGACCTCCTCGACCTGGTCGGTCTCGGCGACAAGGTCGACGCCTACCCAACGCAGCTCTCCGGCGGCCAGCAGCAGCGGGTCGCCATCGCCCGCGCCCTCGCGATGCGCCCCCAGGTGCTGCTCCTGGACGAGGTGACATCGGCGCTCGACCCGGAACTGGTCGCCGGGGTCCTCGACGTCCTGCGGGACATCGCCCACACCACGGACATCACCATGCTGTGCGTGACCCACGAGATGAACTTCGCCCGGGACATCTCCGACCAGGTCCTGATGTTCGACGCGGGCCGGGTGATCGAGTCGGGGCCGCCGGAGAAGATCTTCTCCGACCCCGAGCACGAGCGGACCCGGGAGTTCCTCTCCGCGGTCCTGTGAACCGCGCGGGCGCCGGGCGGAAACGGCCAACGCCCCCTGCCGGTGGCGCTTTTGGCGGTTATGGTGGACAGAGTCCCGCTGTCCAGAACCGTACCGTCGCAAGGATCACCGGGCCCGGGGGCCCGCGAAGCCCGTCAGGGCGAGGGGGAGAGCCGTGGCACTGCAGCAGGAGCCGACGACGGCGCACCGGTCGGTGCAGCACGCGCTGCGGGTGCTCGAGCTCGTGGCGCGCCGCTCCGGCGGCGTCGGCGAGGACGACCTCGCCCGCCACACGGCGCTGCCGCCCGCCCGGCTCGCCCCGCTCCTGCGCATGCTGCTCCGTGAGGGGTACGTGGAGCAGCTCTCCGACGGGGCGTACGTCACCGGCGCGTCCCTGGCCCGGCTCGGCTCCGCCCACGACCGCGACCGGGCCCTGCGCGAGAAGCTCCAGCACACCCTGGGCGGCCTGCGCGACTCGATCGGCGCGGCGGTGTACGTGAGCCGGTACGTGGACGGCGAGATCCGGGTCGTGGGGTGCGCCGACGGCCCGGGCGCCCCGAAGGTCAACGAGTGGGTGGACTTCCGCGTCGCCGGCCACGCCTGCGCGGTCGGCAAGAGCCTGCTCGCCCAGCTCGACGTGGCCGCGCGCCGCGACCACCTCGCGCGCCACAAGATGGCCCGGCTCACCTCGCGCACCATCACCAACGAGCGGGTCCTGCTGACCAAGCTCGCCGCCCAGGCCCCCACGGTCCCGGTCCTCGACCTCCAGGAGTACGCGGTCGGCACGGTCTGCGCCGCCGTCCCCGTGACCGCGGGCTCGGCGGTCGGCGCGCTCGCCCTGTCGCTGCCGGTCCGGCACGCGCACCGGCTGCGGGAGGCCGCGGAGCGCCTGAACCGCAGGGCGGCGCCGGTGCTGCTGTCGCTGGCGATCTGAGCGGGGGCGGCGGGCGCGGGGCGCGGGTGCGCCCGGGGGGCGTGCGGCGGGCGCGGGGCGTGCCGGGCGTGCGGGGCGCGGGGTGTGGGGCGGGCGGGGCGGAGGGGGCGCGCGGGTGGTCACGAGCACCCCTGCGCACCAGGTAATATTTTCTTCGTCAGCAGGCGCCGCTAGCTCAGTTGGTTAGAGCAGCTGACTCTTAATCAGCGGGTCCGGGGTTCGAGTCCCTGGCGGCGCACAGAGTGATCAGGTTCACCGCCTGAGACTGACAGTGAAGAGGGCGCTTCCGGTTTCCGGAAGCGCCCTCTTCGTCGTGTCCGCCGGACGGCGCCGGGCTAGTGGAAGCTCAGCGTCCGGTACACCGTGACGTCGCCCATCAGCTCCTGGCAGCGCCGGGCCGCCGCCGCCAGCTTGGCGTGGCAGTCCGGGGCCCGCGTGTCCAGGAGGATCCCGAGGGCCGTGCCGCTGTGGCCCACCACGACGCCGAGGCCGCCGATCCGCTCACAGATGTCGATCATCGGCTCCAGGGACCACTTGTGGCGGAGCACCTGGTTCATCCGGGCGCTCGCGGTGGCGACCCGGCCGACCTCCGCCAGGTCCCGCCGGGCGACGGCGCGGGTCACCCGGTCGAGCAGCCGCGCGTACTGGCGCCTGTCGGCGGCGGTGAACGGCTTCGGGAGGGTGTTGAAGTGCACCGTGTCCACGGCCCCGCCCTCGTCGACGCCGACCACCGCCATCGACGGCAGCGACCCCAGCTCCGCCCGGAGCCGCACGCTGCGGTGGTGGAAGGCGACGACGGCCGGGTAGAGCACCCCGTCGGTCGGCTCGATCCTCGCCAGGTACCGCTCGATGCGGCGCGGCGGCATCGGCTCGCCCAGGGCGTTGGCGACCGCCCGGGCCGTGGCGACCAGGTCGGCCGAGGAACTGGCCAGGCCCTTGCCCTCGGGCAGCGTGCTGTCGATGGTCAGCAGGCCGCCCGCGGGGTGCCGGGCGTCCGCCATGATCATGCCGGTGAGCCGCAGCGCCTTCTTCTTGTGGTGCGGGCGCACCGCGAGGCCGGGCGCGGCCGGGTCCGGCTCGAAGCGGGCCATGGCCCAGCGGGCGACCGGCAGCGTCACCAGGAAGTCGCCGTCCCTCTCGGGCAGCACGCCCTGGAGCAGCTCCCCGAAGGTGCCGAAGGCCGCGCTGACGCCGATGGCCGCCACCCGGCCCGCCGGGCCGAGCAGGTGCGGGGTCGTGGTCACGGGGTGCTCCCTCGTCCGGGTCGGCTGTGGTGGGCGGCCGCGCCGGGGCGACCGGCCTGTTCCGGTGGTCCGGGCCGGGCGCCCAGGGCGGCCCGGACCGCGCCCGCCGCGTCCCCGGGGCGCGTACCGACGAAGTACGGCCCGCCGCCCGGCACCTCGTGCACCGTCACGTCGTCGGCCACCGCCTTCCACTCCGCCGCGCCCGCCGCCCCGTCCGGGACGTCCCGCGCGACCACCACCGTCAGGGGCGTGGCGACACGGTGGGCGCCGGGGTCCGCGCGCAGCCGCGCCAGGTGGGTGTGGGCGGTGCGGACGTCGTGGCGGCAGGCGCGGGCGACGACCCGGGCGCGCTCCGGCTTGAGGGCGTCCAGCTCGACGTACGCGGTACCGGCGCGCAGCCGGTCGAGCAGGTCCCGGTCGGACGCGGCGGCGGCCTCGGCGGCCCGGGCGCGCAGCACGGCGGCGTCCGCGAGGGCCTGCCCGCCGACGAACACGCGCTCGACGCGGCGGCCCGCCGCCCGCAGCAGCCGCGCCGTCTCCAGGGCGGGCGCCGCCCCGGCGCCGTGCCCCCACAGCAGCAGCGGCCCGGTGCCGTGGGCGGCCAGCTCGCCGGCCACGCGCCGGGCGAGCTCGGCCACCTCCACCGGCGCGCCGGTGGACGCCAGGTCGTGTCCCGGGGGCTCCACGCCGAGCACGGCGACGCCGTCGTCCGCGAGCTCGCGGGCCAGGGAGCGGAAGTTCACCGCGTTGCCGCCCTCGTACGGGAAGCAGACCAGCGTGTGCCGGGGGCTGCGGACCGCGGACAGCGGCTGGAGCAGGCCGGGCGCCCCGGTCGCGGCGCCGTCGAGGACCGCCGCGAGGTCCGCGAGGACCGGCCGGGCGGCCAGATCGCCGAGGGTCAGGGCCCGGTCGAGGTGGACCAGCAGCCGGACCGCGGCGAGCGAGGTGCCGCCGAGCGCGAAGAAGCTGTCGCCGCGCCCGATGCGCTCCAGGGGGACACCCAGGACCTCCGCCCACAGCATGGCGAGCCGCTGCTCGGCCGGGGTGCTCGGCGCGGTGTACGGGGCGCCGCCGTGCCCGAGCGTACGGGCGAGCCGCACCAGGGCCTTCTTGTCGGCCTTGCCGTGGTCGGTGCGGGGCAGCCGGTCCAGGCGGTGGAAGTAGGCGGGGACCATGTAGTCGGGCAGGAGCGCGGCGAGGAAGTCACGGGCACGGCCCGGGGACAGCGCGCCGGGGGCGCTCCCCCCGCTTCCCGCGCTCGTGCCGCCCGTGCCGTCCGTGCCGTCCGTGCCGTCCGTGCCGCTGTAGAACGCCGTGAGGCCGCGCAGCACGCCCGCGCCGCTGTCGATCACGACCGCCGCCTCGCGGACGCCGGGCATGGTGAGGAGGCGGTTCTCGATCTCGCCGAGCTCGATGCGGTAGCCGCGGATCTTGACCTGCTCGTCGTGGCGGCCCAGGTACTCCAGGCGGCCCTCGGGCAGCCAGCGGCCGAAGTCGCCCGTGCGGTACAGCCGGGCGCCCGCGCGGAACGGGTCGGGCACGAAGGCCTGCCGGGTGCGCTCGTCGTCACCGACGTAGCCGCGGCCCACGCACACGCCGGAGAACGCGATCTCCCCGGTGGAGCCGAGCGGCACCAGGGCCAGGTTGGCGTCCAGGACATAGGTGTTGACGTTGTGGCGGGAGCGGCCGAGGGGGACGAAGCCGCGCTCGGGCACCCCGTCGAGGACCTCGTGCACGGTGTCGTCGCACACCTCGGTGGCGCCGTACGCGTTGACGAGCCGGATGCCCGGGTACCGCGCGAACCACCGCCGCACCAGGTCGAGCCCCAGGGCCTCCCCGGTCACGGACAGCACGCGCAGCGCGGCGGGGGCCGGGCGCGGGTACCGCTCCAGGTGCGTGAGGAGCGTCTCCAGGTACGAGGGGACGACCTGCGCCACGGTGACGCGGCCCGCGTCGAGCTCGTCCCAGAAGGCGTCGACGCCGAGCTGCGCCGCGGTGTCGACGACCCGTACGGCGGCCCCGGTGACGAGCGGGGCCGCGAACTGCCACAGGGAGATGTCGAAGCTCTGCGCCGCGGTCTGCGCGACGACCTCGCCCGCCCCGGCGGTGAGCCCCATGTCGTCGGCCTTCATGAGCAGGTGGTTGAGCAGCCCGGCGTGCTCGCACACCGCGCCCTTGGGGGTGCCGGTGGAGCCCGAGGTGAAGTACAGGTACGCCGCCTGGTCCGGGGTGACGGTGACGTCGGGGGCGCCCGGGGGCCCACCCGCGGCGAGGACGCCGGGCACGGACAGGGGCACGGGGTCCGCCGTGGACGCGGCCGCCGCGTCCCGGGCGAGGCCCTCCGTGCCCGGCTCGGTGAGGACGAACGCGCAGGAGGCGAGGGAGAGTTGGGCGGCCACGTGCGGGGCGGGGAAGTCGGGGGCGACAGGCAGGTGGACACCGCCCGCCTTGAACACGCCGAGCGCCGCGGCGATCCACTCCAGGCCGCGTTCGAGGACCACGGCCACGACGTCCTCGCGGCCGAGCCCGGCGGCGAGCAGCGCGCGGGCGACAGCGTCGGAGCGCTCGTCGAGCTCCCGGTACGTCCAGCGGCGGTCGCCGTGCGCGGCGGCGACCGTGTCCGGCGCGGCGCGCGCCCGGTCCCGGAACAGCTCGGTGAAGGCCCGCCGCGGCAGCTCGGTGCGCGGCCCCGCGAGGTCGTACAGCTGCGTCTCGACCTCGCGCGCGGACAGCAGACTCTGCCGGTCGTGCCGGGCGGCGGGGTCGGCGGCGACCAGGCGCAGCGCGGCCCGGTGGTAGCCCGCGACGCGCTCGGCGCAGGAGGCGTCGAGCGCGGCGGAGTCGTGCGTGACGCGCAGCGCGAGGCCGCCGTCGCCCTCGCGGGCGAAGGCGACGCGCAGGACGACACCGCCGGGCAGGCCGGTTTCCGCCGGGCCGGTCCCCCCGGTGAGGCCGGACAGGTCCAGCGCCACCTCCGGCCGCAGCGCGCCCCGGTAGGTCCGCGCCCCGGCCGCGCCCGCCACAAGATCCGCCCACGTCGCGTCGGGGACCGCGAGCCGCAGCGGGCCCTGAAGCCCGTCCGGCGCGTCCGGCCCGTCCGGCGCGCCGGAGGCGTACCCGACGAGCAGGTCGCGTTCGTTGGTGAGGGTCGCGAGGACGCGGGCGTGGGCGGCGATCAGCAGCGCGGGCAGGGTGGCGCCCAGGTCGCGCGCGGTGCGCTCCAGGGCGCCGGCCACGCCGGCGGGCAGCAGGGCCGTGTGCGTGCCGGTGCCGGGGCCGCCGCCGGCGGGGGCGGTCCAGCGGGGGATCCGGGTGGCGGGCTCCCCGGCGGTGTCGTCGTACGTCATCGGTGCGACGCCCCCTCCTCGCGCGTGACGGTGATCAGGTCCACCGCGTCCCGTGCGCGCCGGGCCGCCTCGGCGGTGCCGGGGCCCGTGGCCACCACGCAGGCCAGGCGGTCGAGGAACGAGTGGGTGCGGCGCAGGTGCCTGCCGACGGCCGTGCTCACGGTGACGGCCTCGACGCCGGGGGCCGAGCGGGCCTCGGGCAGGCCGTCGACGGCGGTGACCAGGCCCTCGCCGTCGGCCGTGAGGAAGCGCACGGCGGCGTGCCCGGCACCGGGGGCGGCGGGTGCCGGGGCCCGGCCGGTGGCGCGGGCGACCACCGCGTCCACCAGGTCGACGCCGGTGGCGGCCCGGACGGCGACGGGGATCATGCCGCCCGCGAGCCGCGGGTTGACCTCGATGACGACCGGCCCGTCGGCCGCCAGGCGCAGCTCGGTGTGGGCGGCGCCCCAGCCGAGGCCGAGCGCCGCGAGCGCGCGCAGGGCGGTGCCGGCGAGCCGGTCCGCCGTCGCGGCGGGCACGGGCGCGGGCACGTCGTGCCCGGTCTCCACGAAGTACGGCTCGGGCCCGACGTGCTTGGCGACGACGGCGACCACGCGGTCGTCGAGGGTCTCCACCGAGAACTCCGGCCCCCGCACGGCCGCTTCGACGAGCAGCCGCCCGGGCACCGGGGTGCCGCGTTCGTCCGTGCCCCGGCCGAGCAGGTGGCGCGCCCAGGCCTCGGTCTCGGCGGCGTCCCGGCACAGCCGCACCCCGACCGACCCTGAGCCCGCGACCGGCTTGAGGACGACGGGGAAACCGATGCCGGTGGCCGCGCGCACGGCGTCCGGCACGCTCTCCACGGCCGAGAACGCGGGCACGGGCACGCCGCCCGCGGCGAGCGCCGCCCGCTGCTCGTCCTTGGCGCGGCAGCGCGCGATCGCGTCGCCGTCGGCGGCGGGCAGGCCGAGCTTGGCGGCGGCGCGCGCGGCGGTCGCCACGTAGTACTCGGAGCTGGAGGCGACGGCGGCCAGGCCCCCGTCGTCCGCGAGCGCCTCGCAGGCGGCCACGACCGCCCCCAGGTCGCCGGTGTCCAGGACGCGGACGGCGACCGCGTCCTCGGCGACGTACGGGTAGCGGCGCGGGTCCCGGGTCAGGAGCACCGGGCGCAGGCCGCGGGCGCGCGCGGCGGCGCAGAACTCGCGGCCGGTGCCGGTGGTGTTGCTCTCCACGAAGGCGCACCACGGTGGCGGTGCGGGGTGGGGCGGGGTGGTGGTCATGGTGTCCCTCCGTGGCGGGCGACGACGTCCGCCGCCGCCCGTTCGCGCAGCCGGTCCGCGTCCCGCAGCCGGGCCCGGTGCGCGGTGATCCAGTCGTGGTGGGCGGCGAGGCGGGCGCGCAGGGCGGTCACCACGGCGGCCCCGGCGCCGGGACCGCCGCCCCGGTCGTGGGCGGCGACGACGTCGGGCAGCGGCGGGAGCCGGCCGCCGGCGCCGACGGGGAAGCCGTCCGGCGCGGTGACCTCGGTCAGCTCGGGGGCGCCGGACGCGATCGCCTCGCGGACGGCCGCGCCCACGGCGTGGTGGGCGGCGCGGAACGGCACCCCCCGCGCGACCAGGCGGTTCGCGATCGCGGTGGCGGTCACGAAGCCCTCCTTGGCGCGCTGCTCCATGCGCGCGGGCACCGGCCGGGCCCCGCTCACCAGGACCTGGGAGAGCAGCACCGAGTCGCGCACCGCGGCGAGCGCGGGCCACACCACGGCGACGGCCTCGGTGCCGACCTCGATGGAGTTGGTGAACGGCGTGGCCTTCATCGCGGACGCCGAGGCCGTCCAGGCGCCGATGGCCGCCGCGGCCTTCCCCTTCACGTGCTCCAGGAGGAAGGCGTTGCGCTTCTGGGGCATGGCGGAGCTGCCGCCGACGAGCCGCTCGGGGAACTCCACGAAGCCGAACTCCTGCGTGGACCAGAGCTGGAGGTCGGTGGCGAGTCTGCTGAGGGTCACCGCGGCCGACGCGGCCGAGGCGAGGGCGCGCAGCGCGGTGTCGCGCGCGGCGACCGCGTCCGTGGCGTGCAGCGGCGGCGCGGCGAAGCCGAGCAGCGCGGCGGTGCGGGCGGAGTCGATCGGCAGGTCGGTGCCCGCGACGGCGCCCGCGCCCAGCGGGCACCGGTCCAGCGCGTCCACGGCCTGCCGCAGGCCCGCCACGTCCCGGTCCAGGGCCGCCGCGAGCCCCGCCAGGTAGTAGCCGTAGGTGACGGGCATCGCGGGCTGGAAGTGCGTGTACACGGGCATCACGACGCCGCCGTGGGCGCGGGCCCGGGACAGCAGCGCCGCCTGGAGCCGGAGCACCTCGCCGAGCAGGCCGAGGAGTTCACCGCGCAGGCGCATCGCCGTGACGGTGGCCTTCAGGTCGTTGCGGGACCGCCCGGTGTGCAGCTTGCCGCCGACGTCGGGCCCCAGCTCGGCCGTCAGATGGCCCTCGTACATCAGGTACAGGCCGCGCGGCGCGGGCAGTCCGGCGAGGGCCGCGAAGCCGGTCGCCCGCAGGTGCCCGACGCGCTCCAGGAGCGCGGCCGCCGCGGGCCCCGGCAGCAGGCCGGTCTCGGTGAGCATCACCACGTGGGCGAGGTCGACGGTGCTGGTCAGCTCCAGCTCGCCGCGGACCTCGTCGAGCCCCTGCCCGCCGTAGACGACGCGGCGGGTGCGGGGGCCGAGCACGGCGGTGAGCCGCCCGGTGCCGCCGGTCACCGCAGCACCTCGCTCCCCGGTACCGGGCCCGCCGGGGAGCGCGGCACCACGCCGGGCACGTCCTCGTAGGCGCGGCGGCCCCAGGCGAAGCGGGTCCAGCGGCCGCTGGCCTCCTTGGGCGCGGTGACGGTGACGGGCTCGGCGTCCTGCCGGGTGTCCAGGACGTGGCCGCGCTCGGCGAGCCACGTGTCGTCGTACACGGTGGCCTGGTAGCGGTAGCCCTCGTCCGGCATCATCACCACGCACAGCCGGTCCGGGTGGTTGCGGGCCCACCACCGCGCGACCAGGTAGGCGGCGCCGCTCGTCGGGCCCTGGAACAGGGCGTGCCCGGCGTGCAGGGCGCGCGTGGAGGCGTACGCCTCCTCGGCGGTGCACCAGTGGACCTCGTCGAACAGGCTGTGGTCGAGGTTGCCCGGCCACAGGCTGTTGCCGAGGCCGCGCAGCTCGCGCGGGCCGTCGCTCGGCCCGAACAGGACGCTGCTGTGGCTGTCGACGCCGATGGCCAGCGTGTCCGGCGTGTACGCGCGAAGACCGCGCGTGGTGCCGCTCATCGAGCCGCCGGAGCCGACCGGGCCCACCAGGCAGTCCACCTGGCCCAGGGTGCGGACGAGCTGCTCGGAGACCCGCTCGTAGCTGCGCGGGTTGTCCGGGTTGGTGTACTGCTCGGGGCAGAACGTCGACGGCAGCTGCGCGCGGATCTCCGCGAGGCGGCGCAGCCGCGCCTCCTGGTAGCCGCCGACGGGCGCGGGCTCCTGGCAGATCTCGACGCGGGCGCCGAGGTCGCTGAGCCTGCGGTGCAGGTTCGCGTCGATGGCCGGGTCGCTGACCAGGATCAGCTCGCGCTCGGTCAGCGCGGCCTGCATGGCGAGGGCGAGGCCGAAGGTGCCCGACGTGGTCTCCACGAGCACCGTGTTGTGGTGCAACTCGCCCCGTTCGCGCGCGCGTTGCAGGATGAAGTGGGCGGGCAACAGCTTCATCAGGGTGAAGACCGCGCCGTACAGGTTCGGCCCGAGCCGCACGAGGCGCGGCATCATCTGCGCCTCGGTGATCGAGTGGTACGTCGGGGGGGTCACCGGCATGGGAGCTCCCTGGGGATTGGGTCGTGCTGGTCGGGGGCGGCAAAGGGCGCGCCTCTCCTTGGCTCAGCATCCGGGCGGGCCCTGACAGTCGACTGACAGGTCCGCACCGGGCCCGGGGAGCCGCCGGCGGCCCGGACGGGTTCGGGGACGGCGTGGAATCATGGGTGCGTCCGGACGCCGGTGAGTGGGGGGACAGCATGGTGTGGACGACGGTCGTGGAAGCCCGGCCCTTCGCGGCGCGGCGGCTCGTGTGCTTCCCGCACGCGGGCGGCTCGCCGTACTTCTTCCGCTCCTGGGGCAAGGCGCTCAAGGACTTCGAGGTGCACGTGGTGTGCTACCCGGGGCGCGCCGACCGGATCGCCGAGCCGCCCGCCACGGACCTGGTGCGCATGGCGCAGGACATCGCGCGTGAGCTGCGGCCGCTGCCGGACGGGCGGCCCACGGTGTTCTTCGGGCACAGCATGGGCGCGTCCGTGGCGTACGAGGTCGCGCGGCGCTGGGGCGCCGAGGGGGCGGCCCCGGAGCACCTCTTCGCCTCCGCCGCCCGCGCCCCGCACCTGGCGGACGGCTCGCCGGAGCGGGCCGCGCGGCTCGACGACGCCGAGGTCCTGCGGACGCTGCGGCGCCTCGGCGGCACGGAGGCGGAGCTCCTGGAGAACCCGGTGTTCCTGGAGCTGGTGATGCCGTACGTGGGCGCGGACTTCCGCATGGTCGCCGGGTACGCGGGCCCGGCGGACGCCGCCCCGCTCGCCTGCCCCGTCACCGCGCTCCTCGGCGTCGACGACCCCCGCGTCACCACCGACCAGGCCGCGGCCTGGCGGGAGACCACCCGCTCCGGCTTCGCGTTCCACACCCGCCCCGGCGGCCACTTCTACCTGAGCGAGGAGCCGCCGTTCGAACTGATCGAGGGCGCGGCGGGGGGCCAGGGCCGGGGCTAGGCAGCGCCCCCCGGGGGCGCGTCCGGTAGTGCCCCGGAGGGGCCGCGGGGGCGCGTCCGGCGGTGCCCCGAAGGGGGCGCGTGGGCGCGTCCGGTGGCGCCCCGAAGGGGGCGCGTGGGCGCGTCCGGTGGCGCCCCGAAGGGGCGCGGGGAACTGCGCGAGCGGCCACGACGGCGCGGCAGTCGGCCGACGGCACGTCACGACCGGGCGGGATGCCGACGGCAACGGACCGGGAGCCGACGGCAGCGGACCGGAAGCCGACGCAACGGGCCGGGCCGGGGCCCGGCCGGGCCGCAGCGGCCCCCGGGGCTAGCCCCGGGCCACGGAGCGGTCGCGGTACTGCTCGGCCAGGAGAAAGGCCAGGTCCAGGGACTGGGTGTGGTTGAGCCGCGGGTCGCACGCGGTCTCGTAGCGCTCGGGAAGGTCCTCCTCGAGCACGGCGTTGCCGCCACCCACGCACTCGGTGACGTCGTCACCGGTCAGCTCGACGTGGATGCCACCGGGGTGCGTGCCCAGCTCCCGGTGGACCTCCACGAAGCCGCGGACCTCGTCCAGGACCGTGTCGAAGCGGCGGGTCTTGTGCCCGCTCGGCGCCGTCGTCGTGTTGCCGTGCATGGGGTCGCTCACCCAGCACACCTGCGCGCCCTCCGCGTTGACCTTCTCCACCAGCGTCGGCAGCACGTCCCTCACGCGGTCGGCGCCCGCGCGCACCACGAACGTCAACCGGCCGGGCTCGCGGTCCGGGTCGAGCCGGTCGACGAGGGCGAGGACCGTGTCGGGCGTCGTCGTCGGACCGAGCTTCACCGCGATCGGGTTGGCGATGCGGGAGAAGTACTCCACGTGCGCGCCGTCCAGGTCACGGGTGCGCTCCCCGATCCACAGCAGGTGCCCGCTGGTGGCGTACGCGCGGCCGGTGCCGGGCTCGGTGCGGGTCAGCGCGGCCTCGTAGTCCAGCAGCAGCCCCTCGTGCCCCACGAAGAACTCCGCGGTGGCGACCTCCCGGGTGTCGACGCCGCAGGCCCGCATGAAGGCGAGGCTGCGGCCGATCTCGTCGGCGAGCTGCTCGTAGCGCTCGCCGGCCCCGGACGCGGCGACGAACCCCTGGTTCCAGGCGTGCACCTGGCGCAGGTCGGCGAAGCCGCCGGTGGTCAGGGCGCGCACCAGGTTCAGCGAACGGGCCGAGGCGTCGTACATCGCCCGCAGCCGCTCCGCGTCCGGGCGGCGCGCCCCGGCCGTGAACTCCAGGCCGTTGACGGCGTCCCCGCGGTACGACGGCAGCGTGACGCCGTCGCGCTCCTCGACGGGGCTCGACCGCGGCTTGGCGTACTGGCCCGCCATGCGGCCGACCTTGACGACCGGCAGGGCGGTGGCGTGGGTGAGGACGACGGCCATCTGGAGCAGGGTGCGCAGCTTGCCGCGGATGGAGTCGGTGCCGGTCCCCGCGAACGTCTCGGCGCAGTCGCCGCCCTGGAGCAGGATCGCCTCGCCCCGGGCCACGGCCGCCATGCGGCGCCGCAGCAGGTCGCACTCGGCGGCCGCCACCAGCGGCGGGGCCCCCGCGAGACCCCGGGCGACGGCGCCCAGGGCGGCCGCGTCGGGCCAGTCGGGCTGCTGCCGGGCGGGGAACGCGCGCCAGGAGGAGGCGGCGTCGGAGGCAGTTCCGCCGTTTCCCCCGGCATCAGGCCCGGCATCAGGTCCGGTGTCAGGTCCGGTGTCAGGTCCGGTATCGGCCCCCGTACCACTCCCGGCGGCTTTCCCGGTGTTTCCCTCGGGTTCTCTGTCGCTGTCTTTCCTGGCTGCTTTCATGGCTGCCTTCCCCGTGCGGACGCGGAACTGGAGGAACGGAAACGCGGACCACTCAATACGCGCCACCGTGTCCGGGTCAAGCGTTTCCGAATTGGTCCGCATCCGCGCCCGCCGATTGGTCTGGCCGCGCCGGAAGTCCGCTGATTCACTGCTGCCGGAAGAACCCGAAGAACCCGAAGAACGCGAAGAACCCGAAGAAACCACAGAGTCCCCTCACCGGGAGTGCCAGGGAGTTTCATCATGCCGGACATGGCTACGATCGACGTACGGGTCTCGGACACCGGCCTGCCGCCGCACGACCCCCTCGACCTGTACGCGCTGCTGCGCGGGGACCACGGCCGGGACACGTTCCTCTTCGAGAGCGTCGACGGCGCCGACCAGGACCGGCGCTGGGCCGCCGTCGGCTTCGGGCGCCTCGCCGAGATCCGCGTGTACGCGGACCACGTGGACCTCGACGGCACGCCCGCCCTGGCCCGGGCGCTGGCCGCGGTCGCGCTCACGGCGGGCCTCAGGGGCGACCACCCCGAGGCGCCCGACCCGGGCGTGCACCGGCTGCGGCTGACGGGGCCCGGCCAGGTGTGGGACCTGCTCGCCGGCGCGCAGCGGCTGTTCGCGGTGGAGACGGGGCGCTCCCCGGACACGTACGCGTTCGGGTTCCTGACCTCCTTCGCGTACGGGGCGGCCTGGCACATGGAGGCGCTGCCCGCCCGCACCAAGCCGCCGCGCGGGCCCGACATCACGCTCACCCTGTTCCGGCACACCGTGTGGTACGACCTCGCCGACGGCTCGGTGACGCATCTGCGGGCCGACAGCCGGGCGTTCGCCGACGCGGACGGGGAGCCGGTCGGTGAGGGTCTGGCAGGAGGGGGTTCGGCGGGCGAGGGGCCGGTGGGCGGGGGTTCGTCGGGCGAGGGGCCGGCGGGTGAGGGGCCGGTGGGTGAGGGGCCGGGTGGTGCCGGGCTCGTGGCGCTCGCCCGGGCGGCGGCGGCCGCGCCCCCGCGGAGGGTGCCCGCCGCGCCCGCGCCCGCGTCCGTGCGGGACAGCGTGTCCCGGCGGATGTTCCTCGACCGGGCCGGACGCTGCCTCGCCCACATCCGCGTCGGGGACATCTACCAGATCCAGATCGGCCACCGCGTCGACGTCCGCACCGAGCTGACGCCCCTCGACGTCTACCGGCGGCTTCGCTCCCGCAACCCGTCGCCGTACATGTATCTGATGCCGCGTGCGGGCCGCACGCTGATCGGGGCGAGCCCCGAGCTGTTCTTCCGCGTCGAGGGCGGCCGGATCGTGATGCGCCCCATCGCGGGCACCGCGCGGCGCGGCCCGGACGAGGAGGAGAACGCCCGGCGCGTCAAGGAGATGCGCGAGAGCGTCAAGGAGCAGGCCGAGCACGTGATGCTCGTCGACCTGTGCCGCAACGACATCGGCCGGGTCACCACGCCCGGCACCCTGCCGGTGGACCGGCTCATGGCGGTGGAGCGCTACAGCCACGTCTTCCACCTGGTGTCCACCGTCTCCGGGGACCTTGAACCGGGCGTGGACCCCTGGCGGGCGGTGCGGGCCACCTTCCCCGCGGGGACGATGACCGGGGCGCCCAAGGTCCGTGCCATGGAGATCGTCGAGGGCCTGGAGGAGGAGCCGCGCGGCGCCTACGCGGGTGCCGTCGGCCTCGTCGACGCCCGCGGCTGGAGCGAGCTCGCGCTGTGCATCCGTACCGTCGAGCACGACGGCGACACGTACGCCACGCAGAGCTCCGCGGGCATCGTCGCCCAGTCCGACCCGGAGGCCGAGTGGCGTGAGACGCTCGCGAAGATGGGCGCCGCCTACTGGGCGCTCACCGGCGAGGAGTTGCTGCCGTGAACGATTTCTCCGCGAAGGGTGTCCCCGCGCACGTGCCCACGCCGGACCCGGAGGAGGGCGTGCGGCCCATGCAGGTGCTGCTGATCGACGCCTACGACAGTTTCGTCCACATCATCGACCAGTACCTGCGGGCCCTCGGTGCGCGGACCCAGGTCGTCCGCTCCCTGACGCGCTCCCCCGCCGAGCTGGCCGCGCTCGCCCCGGACGCGGTGGTGCTCGGCCCCGGGCCCGGGCATCCGGCCGAGTCCGGGCACGTGGAGCTGGTGCGGGAGTTCGCGGGCCGGGTGCCGCTGCTCGGGGTGTGCCTGGGGCACCAGGCGATCGCCCTCGCGCACGGCGGCCGGGTCGAGGTCGCCGACCAGGTGATGCACGGCCGCACCAGCACCGTGCGGCACGACGGCGCCGGCATCTTCCAGGGCCTCGGCCACACCCTCGAAGCCACCCGCTACCACTCCCTGGTGGTGGCGGAGCCGCTGCCGCGGGAGCTGGTGACCACGGCCACCGCCCTCGACCACGGCTATGTGATGGGGCTGCGCCACCGGACGCTGCCGGTGGAGGGCGTGCAGTTCCACCCGGAGAGCGTGATGACGAACGGCGGCCTCGCGATGATGGACAACTTCCTCGCGGGCGGCGCCCGGTGGGCGGCGGCTACGGCCGGGCGAGCACCGCGGCCAGTTCCCTGACCGCCTCCGTCACGCCCGAGGCCGGCAGGTGGGCGTGGCCCACGACCAGGGCGGGCGCGGCCCGCTGCGGCCGGGCGTGGAACGCCGCGCCGCCCCGCACGAGGACGGACCTGGCGCGCGCCCCGGCCACCAGGGCCGCTTCGTCGACGTGGTGCGGCAGCCGTACGTAGGCGTGCAGGCCCGCCGCCGGGCCGGCCACCGCGGCCCCGGGCAGGTGGCGGGCGACCGCCTCCTCCAGGGTCGTCCGGCGGCTGCGGCAGCGGGCGTTGAGCCGGCGCAGGTGGCGGTCGAACAGGCCGCCGCGCAGCAGTTCCGCGAAGGCGAGCTGGGTGAGGGTGTCGGTGCCCAGGTCGTGCCGGGCCCGTACGCGGAGCAGCCGGTCGAGCAGCGGCCGGGGCGCGGCCGCCCAGCCGAGGCGGAGGCCGGGTGCGAGGGACTTGCTGGCGGTGCCCGCGTACACCACGTGCTCGGGCGCCTCGCGCTGCAGGGCCAGGGGGCGGACGCCGTCGCGGTCGTACCAGACGCCGCCGTCGTAGTCGTCCTCGATCACCCAGCCGTCGACCGCCCGCGCCCAGCGGACGAGCGCCTCGCGCCGCCGCGCGGACAACCGGGCGCCGGTCGGGAACTGGTGCGCGGGCGTGACGAGGACGGCGCGCGCCCCCGAGGCGGTGAGCGCGTCCACGTCGATGCCCTCGGCGTCGACCGGCACCGGCACCGGCCGCAGTCCGCTGTCGCGTACGAACCGGCGCTGCCCGGGGTGGCCGGGGTCCTCGATGGCGAGGGCGGCGTGGCCGTCCTCGGCGAGGACCGCGCACAGCAGGCTGAGCGTCTGCGCGAACCCGGCGGCCACCATGACCTGGTGCGGGCTCGTCCGCACGCCGCGCAGCCGGCCCAGGCAGTGCGCCAGCTCCGTGCGCAGGCCGGGTTCGCCCGCGAGCGGCGGGTAGCCGTGGTCAGTGGCGTCGGCCTTGTGCAGGACGCGCTGGTAGCAGGTGAGCCACTCGCGGCGGGGAAACGCCGAGAAGTTGCGGCCGCCGGGTCTCAGGTCCCAGCGGACGTCCGGCACCGGCGGCTCCGGGCCCGCCTCCAGGAGCGCGGGCACGACCGGGCGCGGGGCGGCGTCCAGGTGCTCCACGACGCGGGTACCGGCGCCGCGCACGGCTTCCAGGTAGCCCTCGGCGACGAGCTGCCCGAACGCCTCCACGACGACGCTGCGGGACACACCGAGGTCGTCGGCGAGGCGCCTGCTGGACGGCAGCCGCGTGCCGGGGTGGAGGATGCCCTCCAGGATCTCCTTCCTGATGAACCGCTGGATCTGAGAGGTCAGGGACTGTTCGGATTCCCTGACGACGTCCACCGCTATGTGCAGGGCCACCGGCCCCTCCTTCTCTCGTGTTTTCCTGGTGCTTCTCTTCTTCTTTCTCTCTCTCGTTCGTCCGGGGCCGGGGACGGGGCGGGGGGGGGGGCCGGGGGAATTGGACCGTACGAGTTCCAGGGAAGTGGTCTGGAAGTGGCGTCCCGGGTTTTCCAGAATGGGGGGCGTTCACTCGTTTCTTGTGCGTCGTCTGTTGGGCGTCGTTTCTTGGGCGCCGTTTCCTGTACGTCGTCCGCGCCGTCGAGCCGCTTCGAGGAGAATGCCGTGACCACCGATGAGGGTCTCACCTGGCCGGAATTGCTGAACGCGCTGCTGAGCCGCCGGGATCTGTCCGCGCGGCAGACCGCCTGGGCGATGGATCAGGCGATGTCGGGGAGCGCCGGGCCCGCCCGGCTCGCGGGGCTGATGGTGGCGCTGCGGGCCAAGGGCGAGACCGTGGAGGAGATCACCGGCCTGGTGGAGGCCATGTACGCGCACGCCGTACCGCTGGAGGTGCCGGGTCCGGCCCTGGACATCGTCGGCACCGGCGGCGACGGGTCGCACAGCGTCAACGTCTCGACGATGTCGGCGGTGGTCGCGGCCGGCGCGGGCGCGCGGGTCGTCAAGCACGGCAACCGGTCGGCGTCGTCGGCGTGCGGTTCGGCGGACGTCCTGGAGGAGTTGGGGGTCGCGCTCGACCTGCCCGCGGCGGAGGTCGCGGACGTCGCCGGGGACGTGGGGATCACGTTCTGCTTCGCGCCGCTGTTCCACCCGGCGATGCGGCACGCAGCCGGGCCGCGGCGGGAGCTCGGGATCCGTACGGTGTTCAACGCCCTGGGGCCGCTGACGAATCCGGCCCGGCCCGCGGCGGCCGCGGTGGGGGTCGCGGATCCACGGCTCGCCCCGCTGCTGGCAGGGGTGTTCGCGCGGCGCGGCGTCTCGGCGCTGGTCTTCCGGGGCGACGACGGGATGGACGAGCTGACGGTCACCACTACCTCCACGGTCTGGACGGTCACCGGCTCCGAGGTGCGCAGGGAGTCCTTCGACCCACGGGACGTCGGCATCGGGTACGTCGCCGCCGACGCGCTGCGCGGCGGCGACCGGGCCCGTAACGCGGCTGTGGCCCGGGAACTGCTCTCCGGAGCGCGCGGCCCGGTCCGGGACGCGGTCCTGCTCTCCGCCGCCGCGGGCCTCGCGGCCCTCGCCCCGGCCGACGCCCCGCTCACCGACCGGATCGCGGCCGGGATGGAGCGGGCGGCGGAGGCGATCGACTCGGGCGCGGCGGCAGCGGTGCTCGAGCGGTGGGCGGCGGTGACGACCAAGCGGGCGCTCGGGAGTTGAGGGGGCTTCGGGGGGCGAGGGCTTGGGGGGCCTCCCCCCTCCCCCTCCCTCCCCACCCCCCGATGTTCAGTCCCAGGCCGAGCCCTCACAGACCCCCGCCCTGGCCGAGCCGGGCCTGCCAGGCCTGCCAGACCTGCCCATCCCGCCTCACACCACCCCGCCCCGCCCCACCCACCGCGCCGAGCCCTCACCCCGCCAAGCACCCAGCCCCGGCAGGCACTTAGCTCCACCAAGCACCCAGCCCCACCGAGCGCCCAGCCCGCCGCCCTCGGCTACCTCAGTGCCCTCCCCCGCTGCCGTCCCGCCTCCACCAGTGCCGCCACCGCCTTCTTGCTGTCGCCGCCCGTCACCACGGACTCGCCGACGAGGATGGCGTCGGCGCCCTGCGCGGCGTAGTCCGCCGCGTCCTGGGGGCCGCGGACTCCGGACTCGGCTATGCGGACGACGCCGTCGGGGATCTCCGGGGCGATGCGGGCGAACGTGCCGCGGTCCATCTCCAGGGTGCGCAGGTCGCGGGCGTTGACTCCGATGACCCAGGCGCCGGCGTCGAGGGCGCGCTTGACCTCCGTCTCGTCGTGCACCTCCACCAGGGGGGTCAGGCCTATCTCAGCGGCGATGGCGAGGAGTTCGGCGAGCAACGGTTGTTCAAGGGCGGCGACGATGAGCAGGACCAGGTCGGCGCCGTGTGCGCGGGACTCCCAGAGTTGGTACGGGTCGACGATGAAGTCCTTGCGGAGCAGCGGCACGCGCACGCGGGCGCCCACGGCGTCGAGGTCGGCGAGGCAGCCGCCGAAGCGGTGCCGCTCGGTGAGGACGCTGATGGCGGCGGCGCCTCCGGCCTCGTACTCGGCGGCGAGGCCGCCGGGGTCGAGGATGTCGGCGAGGTTTCCCTTGGCCGGGCTGCTGCGCTTGACCTCGGCGATGACTTTGAGGCCGTCGGTGCCGGAGAGCAGCGCGGCGCAGTCGAGGCCGGGGCCGACCTCCGCCACTTGGTCGGACAGCTCGGCCTCCGGTATGAGCCGGCGGCGTGCCGTCAGGTCCTCGCGGACCGCTCCGATGATGTCGTCGAGCGTGTTCATCCCCACACGTCCTTCCCCTGTGCTTCCACGCTAGAGGCGGGCGAAGGGCCGGGCCACAACCTTCAGTTCCGGGTGAAAGACCCAGGTGAGGGCGGGGCGCGGCGGCTTCGTCCGCCGGTTCGGTCCGTGCCGCGATGCCCCGCGGCCGGCCGCGCCGCGGTCCGTCGTGAGGGGCCGCGAGGGGTCTCGCGGCGCCTCACGACGGACCGGGCGACGGATTCCGTGGCCGTTTCACGTCATCGAGCCGATGCATGTCACCGGGCCGGTGCATGTCATCAAGCCGATGCACGCCATCGAGCCGTTTCACGTCATCGACACGACGACCTTCCGGGTACCCGTGAAGGCCTGTCTGCCGTGCAGGACGGACATGTTGTCGACGATGAGGAGGTCACCCTCCTGCCAGGGCTCGGCGTGGCGGTGGGCGCGGTGGGCGGCGCGTACCTCGGCCAGGTCCTCGTCGGTGAGGGGTTCCCCGTCGGCGTACGTCACCCAGTGGGGCAGGTCGGCGTGGCTGTCGACGAGGGAGAGCAGGGTCTCGGCGTCGTCGGCGGGCAGGTTGGAGGGGTGCCACTGGTCGGCCTGGTTGAACCAGGTGTCGCGGCCGGTGCGCGGGTTCTTGCGCAGTCCGGGGCGGTGCTGGCGGACGCGCAGGCCGCCGTCGCCGGTCCACTCGTAGTCGGCTTCGGAGGCGGTGAGGAACTCCTCGACCACTGTCCTGTCGTCGGTCTCGAAGGTGGCCTGCCAGGACTTGCCGAGGCCGAAGCCGCCGTGCAGGTGCTGGTGGTAGACGACGCCGGAGGCGAAGCGGTCGCGGACGCGCGGTGACAGGGCGGTCAGCAGGGCCTCGCCGTCGCACACGGGGGTGGCGCCGCCGGTGTCGGGGGCGTCGAGGCAGCAGAAGTAGAGGCGGGTGGGCCAGCGGTGGGCGTAGCTCATCTCGTTGTGCAGGGAGATGTCGTAGCGGGCCGGGTACTCGGTGGAGGTGAAGACGCCGTCGGAGACGGTGGCGCGCGGGGTGTTGCCGCCGCGGTAGCTGTCGATGAGGGAGGCGCCGAAGCGGGCGACGGCGCGGTGGAAGGCGTCGGCGCCGTCGATGCCGAGGCCGCGGACGAGGACGGCGCCGCAGGCGTCGACGAGGTCGTCGGCGCGGGCTCGGACGGCGTCGGAGGGGGCGCCGTCGGTGTGCAGGACGGCGAGGGTGGTGCCGCCGGTGGTACGGCGTTCGTCACGCATGGTGGGATGCCTCCTCGGGGGCCGGCTCGGCCGTGAGGGCGACGGGCAGGCCGCTGTAGCCGTGGACGAAGTTGGAGTAGAGGCGCTGGGCGGGGCCGCGCAGCGCGACGGCGGCGACCTGGTCGCGCAGGGCCTCGACCATCGCGCCGACATGGACGCGGCCGAGGAACGCGCCGAGGCAGAAGTGCGGCCCGTGGCCGAAGACGACGTGTTTGTTGGGGCTGCGGCCCACGTCGAAGGTGTGCGGGTCGGTGAAGACGGCTTCGTCGAAGTTGGCGGAGGTGTTCCACAGGGTGACGACGTCGCCCGCTCTGATGACCTGGCCGCGCAGGGGCACGTCGGTCAGGGCGCGGCGGCCGAAGTGCATGGCGGGGGTGGTCCAGCGCAGGATCTCCTCGGTGGCGCTGTCGACGGTGACCTCGCCGGCCTTGAGGCGCCGCCACTGCTCGGGGTTCTCGGCGAGGGCGATGAGGCCGCCGACGAGGGACATGCGGGTGGACTCGTCGCCGCCGAGGATGAGGCTGTAGCAGTTGAAGACGATCTCGTCCTCGGTGAGGGGCGCGCCGTCGACGGTGGCGGTGGCCAGGACGCTGATGACGTCGTCGCCGGGGTTCTTCCGGCGCTGCGCGGCGAGTTCGCTGAGGTACATGAGGATCTCGTTGCGGGCCATGAGGGATTCGAGTTCGCTGTCGTCGCTGTCGTGGCGGGACAGGGTGCGGGTGTTCCACTCGACGAGCTGGGGGCGGTCGGCCTCGGGGATGGCCATGAGGTCGCCCATGGTGTGGATGGGGACGTGGTCGGCGACGTCGGCGGCGAAGTCGACGTCGCCCGCGCGCAGGGCGCGGGCGACGAGGTCGCGGGTGTGGCGGTGGACGCCGTCGACGACGGGCTGCAGGACGCGGGGCGCGAACGACTTGAGCATGAGGTTGCGGATCGCGCGGTGGCGGGGCCCGTCGGTGACGGCGAGCATCTTGCCCGCGGCGGAGTCGCCGCCCTGGAGGAGGGTGGCGAGGACGTTGCCCTTCTCCGAGGTGAACCGCTTGTTGTCGCGGTAGACGGCGACGGCGTCCTCGTAGCGGGAGACGACCCAGAAGCCGGGGGTGCCG
The DNA here is from genome assembly GCF_030010595.1 of Streptomyces sp. CC224B. Taxonomy (NCBI): domain Bacteria; kingdom Bacillati; phylum Actinomycetota; class Actinomycetes; order Kitasatosporales; family Streptomycetaceae; genus Streptomyces; species Streptomyces sp. CC224B. The sequence goes on from NZ_JASCXL010000008.1 coordinate 28,612, forward strand.
CCGGTGGGCGGGTGCCAGTGGACGGGGCTCTGCTCGCGGAAGGCGCGCCACAGGGCGTGGGGGTCCACGTCGTGGAAGGTGCGGGGGTCGGTGAGGTCGACGGCGCGCGGGTCGGGCGGCGCCAGGAGGGCTTCGGTGGTCATGGGGTGGGTTTCCTTTCGGGAGCCGCCGTGCGGGGCCGGTGCGGGCCGGGGGCCGGTGCGAGCGGGGGCCCGGTGCGGGCGGGGGGCCGCCGTACGGCAGCCGCCCGGCCGCGGGGCCGCCGTACGGCGCCGGGGTGTGTCAGGAGCCCGCCGTGCGGAACCGGCGCAGGCTCACCGCGGTGCAGGTGGCGAGGAGGACGCCCAGGGTCACGGCGACGACGGCCAGGGGGTGCTGCCCGGGGAAGCCGCCGCCGGTGGTGGCGGGGTTGCCCCACAGGTCGCGGCAGGAGGCGATGACGGCGCTGACGGGGTTCCACTCGGCGACGGGCCGGACGGCGGCGGGCATGGACTGCGGCGCGAGGAACGCGCTGGACAGGAACGGCAGCACGATGACGATGAACGGGGCGACGACGCTGATGGTCTCCACGCTGCGCAGGGTCATGGCGAGCAGGACGCCCAGCCACAGCATCGCGTAGAGGAACAGGGCGACGAGGCCGAATCCGGCGAGGGTGGGCCAGAGGCCGGTGTGCGAGCGCCAGCCGAGGGCGAGGCCCGCGCCCGCGGTGACGGCGAGGGCGACGAGGCCGACGAGGAGGTCGGCGACGGTGTAGCCGACCGGTACGGCGGATCTGCTGATGGGCAGGGAGCGGAACCGGTCGACGAGGCCGCCCTGGAGGTCCATGGCGATCGACACGGCGGTCGGTCCGACGCAGGCGAGGCCGACCTGGACGGCGCCGCCCGCGAACACGTACTCGGTGTACTCGCCTCCGGCGGGCAGGGTGATGGCGTCGCGGAACAGGAAGCCGAGCAGCACCAGGGAGACCAGCGGGTTGAGGACGATGCCGATGGCGCGGCCGGGTGCCCGGCGCAGGCGGCGCAGGCGGCGGCCGGCGACGGCGAGGACCTCGGTGAGGACCGCCCGGGCGGTGCCGGCCGCTCCCGGGGTGCCGGGGGCGGGGGCCCCGGCGTGTCCGCCGGGGCCGTCGGCGCGGTGGGTGCGGCCGGGGTCCGCGTAGGTGGCGGTCATGAAGCGGGCCGCCCGTCGCGGGTGCCGTACCGGGCGTCGTGGCGGTCGAGTTCGGCCGCGACGAGCGGGCCGATCTCGGCGAGCGGGCCCGGGTCGAGCATGTCGTCGTGGGCGCAGGCGACGCGGTGCACCGTGATCTCGCCGGTGCGGTACGGCTCCCAGAGGCGTTCCTTGTCGGTGACGTCGCCCCAGGGTGAGTGTTCGGCGAGGAAGAGCTGCATCCGGCCGTCGAAGCCGCCCGGGGTGTAGTCGGGGATGATCGCCTGGTGGCGGGCCATGAGCTGGAGCATGCGGCCCATGCGGTCCTCGCCGAGCCGGGCGAGGGGGTTGCCGTCGCGCCGGAGGGCGTCGATGACGTCGCCGGGGGTGAGGTCCCGGTCGCCGACGGCGGCGGGGTCGTGTCCGATGCCTTCCAGGAACCAGGCGAGCATGTTCTGTTCGCCGCCGCGGGTGTCGGCGACGCCGACGCGGGGGTACGCGTCGAGGTTGGCCACGAGGCCCACCTCGTCGCCCGCCGCCCGGAGTTGTACGGCGATCTCGTACGCGATGAGTCCGCCGAAGGACCAGCCGAACAGGTGGTAGGGGCCGTGGGGGCGGACGCCCTTGATGAGCCGGACGTAGGCGGCGCCGATGTCCTCGATGCTCATCGGCAGCTCCGCTCCGGCGACGACGGCGGGGGCCTGGATGCCGTAGACGGGGTGGTCGGGGCCGATGTACCGGGTGAGGGGCAGGTACGACAGGGCGAGGCCGACGCCGCTGTGCAGGCAGAACACGGGGGGCCTGGAGCCGGTGGCGCGCAGCGGCAGGACGGTCGCGAAGGGGTCGGTGTCGGAGGCGTCGGATGCGGCGGTGGTGGCGGTGGCCTTGGTGGGGGCGGGCGCGCGCCGGGTGTCCAGGTGGTCGATGGCCTCGGCGACGATGCGCGTACGGCCGTGGGCGGCCGCCTGGGCGCGCTCCGGCTCGGGCTCCGGCTCGGGCTCGGGCTCGGGCTTGAGGGTGGCCGCCAGGGCCCGCACCGTCTGGTGGGCGAAGACGTCGGCGATGCTGAGGTCGAGCCCGGCCTTGCGGGCCTGGCTGACGAGCCGCAGCGACTTCATGCTGTCCATGCCGGACGGCGCCTCGAAGAAGTTGTCCTCGGCGTCGAAGCCGTCCACGCCGAGGAGCTGGGCGACGATGCCGCACAGGGTCCGCTCGGCCGGGTCGTGGACGGCGGAGGTGGCGGGGGCGGCCGGGGCGGGTGTCTCGGGCGCCGGGGCCGGTGCGGCCTCGGCGGGGGGCGCGTCCGCGTCCCGCAGGGTGCCGTCGGCGTCGCGCCGGACGCGCCGCCCGGTGCGGACCATCCGCGCCCCGGCGGGCCCGTGGGGGTCGGCGACGAAGTGGGCGGCGCTCGCGCCGGGCCGGGCCGCGAAGCCGCGGGCGACCGCGGCCCCGGCGACGTACAGCTCGCCGGTGCCGCCCGGGGGCACGGGGTGCAGCCAGTCGTCGAGGACGTGGTGGCGGGTGTTCCAGGCGGTGGCGTCCGGCCGGTAGGTCTCCGGGGGCAGGAACAGGGCCCCGGCGCTGTCCGCTGCGGTCGTGGCCCCCTCCGCCGCGAAGGCCTGCGCCGCGAGGGCCTGGGCGGTGTGGTTGGCCGCCGAGGCGTGGGGGACGACGACGGCGCCGGGGCGGCCGGTGGCGTCCTCGGTGCGGATCAGGTACGCGGCGTGCGCGCCGCGCAGGGGTGCGGTCCGGTCGGCGTCCGTGAGGGGGGCCGCCGGGTGGGCGGCCACGTCCGGGGCGTCCCACACCAGCGTGTCGACGCCGGTGGCGCGGAGCCTGCCGGCGAGTCCGGCGGTGGTCAGCACGCACAGTGGGCGCGCCGCGGCGAACAGCGCTTTGACGCGGGCCGTGGGCTCGTCGGCGGCGACGGGCAGGCAGGCCGCGCCCGCCCTGAGCACGGCGAGGGTGGCGACGGCCCGGTCGGCGGGCCGGGGCACGGCGAGGGCGACGACCTGCTCGGGTCCGGCGCCCGCGGCGACGAGGCGGCGCGCCAGCCGGTTGGCGCGGGCGTCGAGGCCGTCGGGCAGGCCGGTGCCGGGGGCGGCCGCGAGGAGGGCGGGGAGGGTGTCCGCGGGCAGCGGGTGCTCGGGGCCCGCGGCGGCGCGCAGGGCCCGGGCGCGCTCCTCGTCGCTGAGCAGGGCCAGGCCGCTGAGGCGGATGTCGGGGTCGGCGGCGACGGCGCGCAGGATCTGCCGGAACTGGCGGACCATGCGCTCGGCGGTGTGCCGCTCGTACAGGTCGGTGCTGAAGGTGAGCAGTCCGCGCAGGCCCTCGTGTCCGGGCCAGGCGACGACTTCGAGGAGCAGGTCGAGCTTGGCGTGGTCGGAGCCGACGTACTCGGGGGTGACCGTCAGGCCCGGCAGGCGCAGTGCGGTGACGCCTTCGGTGCGGACGCCGAGGCCGATCTGGAACAGCGGGTTGCGGCTGAGGCTGCGGGTCGGCTTGAGGGCGTCGACGACCTGGTCGAAGGCCACGTCCTGGTGGGCGTAGGCGGCGAGGTCGGTCTCGCGGAGCCGGTCGAGGAGTTCGCGGAAGGTGGGGTCGCCGCTGGTGTCGCCGCGCAGCACCAGGGAGTTGATGAACATGCCGACCAGGTCGTTGAGGGCCTCGTCGGCGCGGCCGGCGACGGAGATGCCGAGGGGGATGTCGGTGCCCGCGCCGAGCCGGGTGAGCAGCGCGGACAGGGCGGCCTGGTGGACGATGAAGTCGGTGGTGCCGGTGGTGCGGGCGAGTTCGGTGAGCCGGTCGGCGAGGGCGGGTTCGATGTCGAAGAGGACGACGTCGCCGCGGGAGGCGCTGACGTCGGGGCGCGGGTGGTCCGTGGGCAGGTCGAGCTCCTCGGGCAGGCCCGCGAGGGCGTCCCGCCAGAAGGCGAGCTGCCGGGCGGCGAGGCTGTCCTCGTCGGCCTCGTCGCCGAGCAGGTCGCGCTGCCACGCGGCGTAGTCGGCGTAGGAGACCGGCAGCGGGGTCCAGCGCGGGGCGTGGCCGGCGGCGCGGGCGCGGTAGGCGGTGGCGAGGTCGTTCTGGAGGGGGTCGATGGACCAGCCGTCGAAGACGATGTGGTGCAGGACGAGCAGCAGGACGCAGGTGTCCGCCCCGGCGGGGAAGAGCCGGGCGCGCACGGGGAGTTCGGTGGTGAGGTCGAAGCCCCGGTCGCCCTCGGCGGCGAGGGCGGCGGCGAGGTTGTTCTCGGGGACGGGGACGGCCTTCAGGTGCGGGCCGCCGGCCGCGGCGTCCAGGAGGGTGGGGGTGGGGACGCCGTCGGTCTCGGGGATGAGGGTGCGCAGCACCTCGTGCCGCTCGGCGACGTCGGTGAGGGCGGCCTGCAGGGCGGCGGTGTCGAGGCGTCCGGTGACGCGGAAGGCGAGGAGCGTGTTGTACGAGCCGTCGTCGCGGCCCTGGCGGCGGTTGAGGAACCACTGCCTGCGCTGGCCGGCCGACAGGGTGGGCGCGGTGCCCTGGGGCGCGGGGGTGAGCGGCGGGCGGGCCTGGGCGGCGGCTTCGACGTGTCCGGCGAGGGCGGCGACGGTGCGGGCGTCGAACAGGGCGCGGATGGGCAGTTCCACGCCGAGGGCCGAGCGGGCCCGGCCGACGAGGCGGGTGGCGAGCAGGGAGTGGCCGCCGATCTCGAAGAAGTCGTCGTCGACGGAGACGTGTTCGCGGCCGAGGATGTCGGCGAAGAGGCCGCACAGGATGTCCTCGGTGAGGGTGCGCGGGGCGCGGCCGCGGGTGGCGGTCCCCCACTCGGGGTCGGGCAGGGCGGCCCGGTCGAGCTTGCCCTGGGGGGTGGTGGGCAGGGCGTCGAGGGCGACGACGGCGGAGGGGACCATGTACTCGGGCAGGGTCCGGGCGAGCCGGTCGCGCAGGACGGCGGTGGCCGCCGCGTCGAGGACGGTGCCGGTGCCCTTGTCGGCACCCGTACCCGTGCCAGTACCAGTGTCCGTACCGGTGCCGGTGCCGGTGTTCGTGGGGGGCGTCGCCACGACGTACGACACCAGCCTGCGCTCCCCGGCCTCGTCCTGGCGGACGACGGTGACGGCCTGGTCGACGCCGGGCGCGGCGAGCAGCGCGGAGGAGATCTCGCCGAGTTCGACGCGGATGCCGCGGAGCTGGACCTGGTCGTCGACGCGGTCGAGGTAGTCGAGTTCGCCGCTGGGCAGCCAGCGGACCAGGTCGCCGGTGCGGTACATGCGCTCGCCCGCGGGCCCGTAGGGGTCGGCGACGAAGCGTTCGGCGGTCAGGGCGGGCCGGGCGAGGTAGCCGCGGGCGAGGCCGCCGCCGACGTACAGCTCGCCGGGGACGCCGGGGGGTGTGGGGCGCAGGTCGCGGTCCAGGACGTACACGCGGTGGGCGTTGGTGGGGCGGCCGATGGGCGGGCGGCCGGAGGGGGTGAGGGGGCCGCTGACGGTGCAGCCGACGACGGCCTCGGTGGGGCCGTAGCCGTTGTACATCCTGACGGATCCGGCCCAGCGCTCGACGACTTCGGCGGGTACGGCCTCGCCGGTGCCGACGAGGCGCAGGTCGGCGGGGAGGGTGGCGTCCTCGGGCAGGGCGCCGAGGACGACGGGCGGCAGCGCGACGAGGTTGACGCGCCGGTTGTTGATCAGGTCGACGAGGGGCCGTCCGGGGGTGCGGCACTCCTCGTCGGCGATGACGAGGGTGCCGCCGGGCAGCAGCGCCAGCATGATGCCGAAGACGGACGCGTCGAAGCTGAACGACGCGAACTGCAGGACGCGGGTGTCGGCGTCGAGTTCGAAGCGGTCGCTGAGGCTGCCGACCATGTCCAGGAGCCCGTCGTGGGCCACGACGACGCCCTTGGGGCGGCCGGTGGAGCCGGAGGTGTAGATGACGTACGCCGGGTGCCGGGGCAGCAGCGGGGCCGTGCGGTCGGTGTCGGTGAGGTCGGTGGCGGGCAGCGCGGTGAGGCGGCCGGTGGTCTCGGGGGTGTCGAGGAGGAGGACGTGGGCGTCGCCGGGGTCGGGCAGGCCCTGGGGGCGGGCGGCGGTCGCGGTGTCGGTGACGAGGACGGCGGGGCGCGCGTCCTGGAGCATGTACGCGACCCGGTCGGCGGGGTACTCGGTGTCGACCGGCAGGTAGGAGGCACCGGCCTTGAGGGCGGCGAGGGCGGCGACGACGATGTCCGGGGTGCGCGGCAGCATCACGGCGACGGCCTGCTCGGGGCCGACGCCGTGATCGGCGAGGAGCCGGGCCAGCCGGTTGGCGCGGGCGTTGAGGTCGGCGTACGTGACTTCCTGGTCGCCGAGGACGACGGCGGCCTTGGCGGGGGTCTCGGCGGCCCGTGCCTGGAAGACGTCGCCGGCCAGGCCGGGGCGCGCGGGCCGGGTGCCGGTGCTGCCGGACCAGTCGGCGAGGACCTGGCGCAGCTCGTCCTCGCCGAGGGCGTCGAGGCGGCCGAGGGTGGTGCCGGGGGCGGCGGCGAGCTGTTCGAGGACGCGGGTGAAGCGGCGGACGAAGGCGGCGGTCTCGTCGGCGGTGAAGATGTCCGGCCGGTACTGGGCCTCCAGGCGCATCCGGTGGCCGTCGGTGGGGAACACGCCGAGCGCCAGCGGGTACTCGGCGACGACGCGGGCGGTCCAGGCGCGGGTGGCCAGGCCGGGGACGTGGTTGCCGAGGGTGTCGAGGGCGCCGGAGGGGTAGTTGTGGAAGCTGACCACGGTGTCGAAGAGCTCGCCGACGCCCGCGCCCTGCTGCACCTCGGCGAGGCCGAGGTGCTGGTGCGGGGCGAGGGTGAGCTGGCGGTCCTGGAGGTCGGTGAGCATCGCCTCGAAGGGCAGGGACGGGTCGAGGGTGACGCGCACCGGCAGGGTGTGCATGAAGGCGCCGACGATGCGCTCGGCGTCGGGCAGGTCGGCGGGGCGCCCGGACGCCACCGCGCCGAAGGTGACGTCGCGCCGTCCGGTGAGCCGGCCGAGGGCGACGGCCCAGCAGCCCTGCATGACGGTGTTCAGGGTCAGGCCGCGCTGGTGGGCCCACGCGGAGACGGCGGCGGTGAGCTTCTCGGGCAGGTCGGCGGTGAGGGTCTCGGGCAGCACGGACACGCGGGGGCGGTCGGCGGGGCCGAGGCGGGTGGGTTCGTCGAGGCCCGCGAGGTCCTTCTGCCAGGCCTCGCGGGCGGCGTCCTCGTCCTGGGCGGCGGCCCACTCCAGGTAGGTGCGGACGGGGGCGACGGCGGGCAGGGCGGAGGTGTCGGCGCCGTTGCCCCAGAGGGTGACCAGCTCACCGGCGAGGACGGCGGACAGGGACCAGCCGTCGACGAGGAGGTGGTGGGTGGTCCAGACGACGCGGTGCCGGCCGCCGGGGGCGCGGTGGACGGTGAAGCGGGTCAGCGGCCCCCGGGTGACGTCGAAGCGGCGCAGCCACTCCTCGTCGGTGCGGCGGGCCAGTTCGGCGTCGACGCGGCCGGGGTCGAGGTGGGTGAGGTCGACCTCCTCCCACGGCACCTGGACGGCGCCGGGGACGAGCTGGACGGGGTCGCCCGTGTCGCGGTCGCGGAAGCGGGCGCGCAGCGCCGGGTGGCGGTTGACGAGCGCGGTGGCGGCGGCGCGCAGCGCGGCCGGGTCGAGGGGGCCGTCCACGTCGAGGACGACCTGGAGGGTGTAGGCGTCCATGCCGTGGCGGTCGAACTCGGCCTGGAACAGCAGGCCGCGCTGGAGCGGTGACAGCGGCAGAACGTCATCGAGGGTGCCGAGGGTGCCGCCGTCCGCGCGGGCGAACTCGGCCTCATAGGCTTCGATCTCGGCCTGACCGATGGTGACGAGGGGGAACTCCGAGGGGGTGCGGCCGCCCGCGCCGGGCCGTTCCGCGTGCGCGGCGAGGGCGTCGAGGGCGCGGAACCAGCCCTCGGCGAGGTTCCGTACGTCGTCCTCGGTGAGCAGGTCGCCGGCCCAGGTCCACTGGGCGACGAGGACGGGTCCTTCGGGGCGGTCCTCGGTGAGGGAGGCGAGTTCCACGGCGTGCCGCAGCGGGGTGTCGGGGGCGGCGCTCTGGCCGAAGGTGCCCGCGCGCATGTGCCAGTCGCCGTGGTCGCCGACGGTGAAGCGGCCCAGGTAGTTGAAGCCGAGGCGGGGCACGGGGGTGCGGGCGAGGGCGGTGGCGGTCTGGGGGTTGAGGTGGCGCAGCAGGCCGTGGCCGAGGCCGTGGTCGGGCAGGGCGCGCAGGGTCTCCTTGACGTGTTTGAGGACGGCGGCGCAGGCGGGTCCCGCGGCGTGGACGTCGGCACGGGCGGTGCCGTCGAGGGCGCTCAGGTCGAGGCCGACGGGGTAGACGCTGGTGAACCAGCCGACGGTGCGGGACAGGTCGGCGGCCTCGGTGGCACCCCCGGCCGGGTCGGTGAGCTGTTCGCGGCCGTGGCCCTCCAGTTCGACGACGGCTCGGCGGGCGGTGCCGCCGTGGTGCCGGTCGCGGTCGGCGAGGGCGAGCGCGAGGCCGGTCAGGAGCACGTCGTTGACTTCGGCGCGGAAGGCGTCGGGGAGGCGGGTGAGCAGGGCCCGGGTGCGGTCGGCGGGGAGTTCGAGGCGGAGGGTGCGGGCGGTGGCGTAGGTGTCGCGGGCCGGGTCGACGGGGCGGTCGCCGAGCGCGGCCGTGTCGGCGCCGGGCATGCCGCAGGAGGCGGTCTGGCGCTGCCACAGCGGGAGTTCGCGGACGCGGTGGGCGGTGCGGGCCTGGGCGGACAGCATCGTGGCCCAGGTGCGGTAGGAGGTGGCGACGGGGTCGAGGCGCGGCTCGCGGCCCGCGGCGAGCGCCTCGTACGCGGCCTGGAGGTCGGGCAGCAGGATGCGCCAGGAGACGCCGTCGACGACGAGGTGGTGCAGGACGAGCAGCAGCTCGCGCACGCCCGGGGCGCCGTGGAGCACCGCCTGGACCATGAGGCCGTCCTCGGGGCGCAGCCGGGCGCGGGCGGAGGCGACCAGCTCGTCCAGGGGGGCGTCGGCGGCCTCGGTGACCACGTCGGCGGCGTGTACGGCGCCCGGGGGCAGGGTCCGCGGGGACCACAGGCCCGCGACGGGTTCGGTGAGGCGCAGGCGCAGCGCGTCGTGCCGGTCGAGCACGGCCTGGACGGCGCGGGTCAGGAGGCCGGGGTCCACGTCGGCGGGCACGGTCACGGTGGCGTACTGGCTGAACTCGCGGGCGGCGGCGGGCAGGTGGAAGACCTCTTCGCGGAACTGGTCCGCGATGGGCGTGAGTTCGACCTCGCCGACGCCGTCGTCCGCCGGGGTGTGCGCGGTCGCGGCGCGCCGGGCGACGGTGGCGAGCCCGGCGGGGGTGCGGTGCTTGAAGACGTCGCGGGCGGTGAGGACGAGCCCGGCGCGGCGGGCCTTGCCGACGACCTGGAGGGAGCTGATGCTGTCGCCGCCGAGGGCGAAGAAGTTGTCGTCGGGGGCCACGCCGGGCAGGCCGAGGACCTCGGCGAGGACGCCGCACAGGACGCGCTCCTCCTCGGTGCGCGCCACCGGGCCCGGGGCGCCGGGCGTGCCGGTGCCGGTGTCCCAGGCGGGCGCGGGCAGCGCCTTGCGGTCGACCTTGCCGTGGGCGGTGAGGGGCAGCCTCTCCAGGGGCAGGAACACGGACGGCACGAGGGCGGCGGGCAGCCGCGCGGCCAGGTGGGCGCGCAGGGCGGTGGTGTCCAGGGCCGGGGTCCCGGCCGTGACGGCCGCCGCGGCTCCTGTGACCGCCCCCGGGTCTACCGGGCTCGCCGGGCCCCCCGGGGCTGCCGGGTCTGCGACGACGTACGCCACGAGCCGCTGCTGGCCGGAGGGGTCGGTGGCGGCCGCGGCGACCGCGTCCGTGACGCCGGGGGCCGCCCGCAGCGCCGTCTCGACCTCGCCCAGCTCGATGCGCTGGCCGCGGATCTTGACCTGGTGGTCGCGGCGGCCCACGAAGGCGAGCTGCCCGTCGGGGCGCAGCACGACCTGGTCGCCGGTGCGGTACATGCGCGAGCCGTCGGCGGCGGCCGGGTCGGGCACGAACGTGGTGGCGGTGCGCCCGGCGTCGCCCAGGTAGCCGCGGCCCACGCCCCGCCCGGCGATGTACAGCTCCCCGGGGACGCCGCGCGGCACCGGCCTGAGGTCGTCGCCGAGGACGTACAGGCGGGTGTTGCGCAGCGGGCGGCCGATGGGGACGACGGGGGCGTCGAGGTCTTCGGGGGTGGCGGCGTAGGCGTGCGTGACGTCGTCGGAGCACTCGGTGGGGCCGTAGAGGTTGGCCAGCGGGATGCCGGGGTGGCGGGCGAACCAGCGGCGGCACAGGTCGGCGGGGAGCGCCTCCCCGTTGGAGATCATCCAGCGCAGGGCGGGCAGTGCGGGCGCGGTGCCGGCCGCGTCCCACAGGTCGAGTGCGGCGCGCATCAGGGACGGTACGACTTCGAGGAGGGTGAGCCGCTCCTCGCCGATGACGCGGAACAGCACGTCGGGGTCGGCGATGTCGAGGCGGTCGACGGCCCGGACCCGGCCGCCGACCAGGCGCGTGGTGAGGGTCTGCCAGACGGTGACGTCGAAGGTGACGGGCGCGTTGTGGACGAGCGTGTCCGCGCGCGTGACGGCGAACTCCTCGACCTTGGCGAGCAGGTGGTTGACCATGCCGCCGCGCTGCACCATGGCGCCCTTGGGGCGGCCGGTGGAGCCGGAGGTGTAGATGACGTACGCCAGGTCGAGGGGGCCGCCGAGGACGGGGGCGAGGGCGTCGGGGGCGTCGCACGCGCCGTCGAGGACGTGCACGGGCGGCGGCGCGGCGGCCGGGTCCGCCGCGGCGTGGGCGGCGGCGCGCTCGGCGAGGGCGTGGTGGCGCGGCTGGGTGAGGACGCAGCCCGCGCCGCTGTCGGCGAGGAGGGCGGCCAGGCGGGGCAGCGGGGCGCCGGGGTCGAGGGGGATGAAGGCGCGGCCGGCGCCGAGCGCGGCGAGTTCGGCGGTGACGAAGTCGCGGCCGGGTTCGGTGAGGATCGCCACCGGGCCGCTGCCGCCCGCAAGGCGGCGGGACAGGGCGCTGGCGCGGCCGACGAGCCCGGCGTAGTCGAGGCTGCCGCCGCTGTCGGTGACGGCCACCGCGCCGGGGGTCTCGGCGGCGCGGTCGCGGACGCGCTCGACGACGCCCCGGTAGGGCGTGGGGCGGTCGGCGCCGGTCAGGTCGGCGTCGCTCTCGCCGGGCGCGGCGACGTCCAGGGCGGCGGCGGGGGTGTCGGGGGCGGTGGTGAGGAAGCGGTCGAGGAAGCCGGTGAAGCGGTCGAGGTGGCCGCGGACCTCGGCGGCCGTGTAGCGGGCCTCGTTGCCGCTGACGTCGACGGCGATGCCCGCGCCGCCCCTGTCGACGACGGTGAACTCCAGGTCGTCGACCAGGCCCGGGGACGGGGTGTGGAGGGTGGCGGACGCGGTGCCGATGGTGAGGTCGTCGGCGAGCGGCAGGAAGTTCACGTACGGCCCGAACGGCCTGCGGTCGTCGCTGGTGAGGCCCATGGCGCGGCGGATGCTGCTGGTGCGGTGGCGCTGGTGCCTGAGGCCCTGCGACAGCGCCCGGTAGGCGTCGGCGAGGAGGTCGGCGCGGGTGGCGTCGGGGCGCACGGGCAGGCGCAGCGGCAGGATGCTGACGGCGACGCCGGGGACGTTGCGCGTGGCGCCGCCCGCGCGGGCGGTGACCGGCAGGGACAGCAGGACGTCGTCGGTGGCGGCCATCCGGCCGGTGTAGGCGCCGAGCGCGGCGGTGAACACGGTCTGCCAGGTGACGCGGGCCTCCCAGGCGAGCGTGCGCAGCCGTGCCGCGGTGGCGTCGGGCAGGACGGCGGTCTCGCGCAGGAAGGTCTGCGCGGGCGGCGCGTCGTGCGCGGCGAGGGTGAGCGGCTCGGGGGCGCCCGCGGTCTGCCGCTCCCAGTAGGCGCGGTCGCGGGCGGCGCGCGGTGAGCCGGTGTAGGCGGCCTCGGCGTCGAGGAGGGCGCGCAGCGGGGGGAAGGCCCCGTCGTCGAGGGGGGTGCCGGCGAGCAGCGCGTCGTGGATGTCGGCGAGGCGCCGCCACAGCAGGGTGACGCTGTAGCCGTCGGCGACCAGGTGGTGGCTGACGAGGCTGAAGAAGGCCCGGTCGGTGCCGAGCGTGTACAGGGCCGCGCGGAACAGCGGGACGCGGGGGGCGGCGGCGATGTCGAAGGCGGTGCGCAGGTCCCGCTGGATCGCGGCGCGGGCGGCGGCCCCGGGGTCTTTTCCGGTGCGGACGTCGGTGACGGTCAGCGGCAGGTGCGGCAGCGGCTCCACGTACTGCCGTGGCGCCCCGTCGGGCCCGGCGTCGGTGAAGCGGGTGCGCAGGCACTCGGCTTCCGTGACGAGCCGTTCCAGGGCCGTGCGGAACAGGCCGTGGTCCAGGGGTCCGCGTATGTCCCAGTAGGCGGCGGTGTTGTAGAGGGCGCCGCCGCCGGAGAGCTGCTCGTCGAACCAGATGTCCTTCTGCCCGTCCGTGAGCGGGAGGCCGGCGGGCGGCGTCGGTATGTGGTCCGTCGAATTCTGGGTCATAGCAATCCCCTTGCGAAGGTCACTGATGTCACGCCGTCGATCGTCGGAGACGGCCGCTGACAGCGGGCTGATGCCGGTCTGACAGGGGGGCCGGCGGTGGCGTGGGCAGGAGCGCGGCGAAGGCGTCGAGCCGGTCGAGGCCGAAGCAGCGCAGGTGGTCGTGGACGAAGAAGGGCACGCTGAACACCCCGTCGGCGCAGGCGTCGAGGAGGGCTTGGATGCCGTCGGCGCGCGGCGCCGGGGCGTCGGCGGCGTCCGCCAGCGGGGCGGGGTCGAGGCCGAGTTCGCGGCCGACGCGGGCGACGACGGCGCGGTCGCACAGGTCGAGTCCGCGGGTGAAGGTGGCGCGGAAGGCGGCCTGGAGGAAGTCGGGGCCGCGGCCGAGGCGGGCGGCGGCGAGGTAGGCGAGGTGCGGGACCTCCCAGACCCGGTCGTCGCCGGGGGGCCGGTCCGGGAAGGGGAACCAGCCGCCCCGGTCGGCGACGAGCCGGGCGGTGAGCGGGTCGGGGTCGAAGAACGGCACCCACTCCATGCGCGCGGCCAGCTCCGGGTGGCGGGCCGCGGTCTCCTGCCAGGCGAGCCAGGAGAAGGGGCTGCGGAAGGAGAAGTAGCAGCGGGGCAGGGTTCGTACGGGGGCTGCGGGCGCGGATGGCGCGGAGGCGGCGGACGGGGACGGCGCGGGGATTGCGGACGGGGACGGCGCAGGGGTTGTCGGCGGGGACGGCGCAGGGGTCGCGGGCGCGGACAGCGCGGGGGTCGCGGGCGCGGGGGTCGCGGGCCCGGACGGCGCAGGGGCTGCGGGCGCGGACGGCGCGGGGGCTGCGGGCCCGGACGGCGCAGGGGCTGCGAGCCCGGACGGCGCAGGGGCTGCGAGCCCGGACGGCGCAGGAGTTGCTGACGCGGACGGCACGGTGTCCCCGTCCTCAGACGACGAGTCCGCCGTCCACGCCGAAGACCTGGCCGGTGATGTACGAGGCCCGGTCGGAGGCGAGGAAGGACACGAGGTCGGCGACCTCCTGGGGCCGGCCGAAGCGGCCGAGGGGGATGCGCGCGGTCATGTCGCGTACGTAGTCGTCGGCGAGCCCGGACAGCATGTCGGTGACGATGAAGCCGGGCGCGACGGCGTTGGCGCGGATGCCGTAGCGGCCCGACTCCTTGGCGAGGGCCTTGGTGAAGCCGATGATCCCGGCCTTGGTGGCCGAGTAGTTGGTCTGCGTGGCGTTGCCGTACACGCCGGCGACGGACGACAGGGTGACCACCGAGCCGGCGCGGCGCTTCATCATGGCGAACACGGCGGCCTTGCACAGGTGGTAGGTGCCGTCGAGGTTGACGCGGACGACCTCCTCCCACTCCTCCGGCGGCATCAGGACCAGCGGGTTGTCACGGACGATGCCCGCGCAGGACACGACGGTGTCCAGCGGCCCGAGGTCCCGTTCGGTGCCGCGGACGAAGTCGCGTACCGCGTCGTGGTCGGAGACGTCGGCGCGCGCGGTGTGCACGCGCGCCCCGGTGGCCGCCGCCTCCTCGGCGACGGCGTCGGCGGCCTCCTTGTTCGCCTGGTAGCAGAAGGCGACGTCGTAGCCGTCCTGGGCCAGGCGCAGGACGACGTGGCGGCCTATGCCCCGGGAGCCCCCGGTCACGAGGGCCACGCGGCGGCGGTGTCCGGTGGGTCCGGCGGCTTCGGGCATGGGCGTCTCCTTGGGTCGGTCGGCGGTGGGGCCGGTCCGGCGGGGGTGCTCCGGCGCGGTCGGCGGTGGGACCGGCCCCGGGGGCGGTGCGGTGCGGGCGGTCAGCCGCCGAGCAGGGCGCAGCCGACGGTGCCGTCCCGGTCGACGCCGGTGACCAGGGCCGCCTCGCCGGGGCCGAGGCCCTGGGGTCCGGCCGCCGCGAGCACGGCGGCGAGCTGCAGGCCGGTGGCGGCGGCCGAGGTGTCGCCGAGCAGGGCGCTGACGCGGACCCACTCGGGCTGGGCGGTGCCGAGCACGTCGCCGAGGGCGAACCGCTCCTGTTCGGCGAGCGCGCCGCCGGTGCCGAGGGGGGCGACGACGCGGACGGCGGCCGGGGTCACGTCGGCGGACTTGAAGGCGTCGCGGACGCAGTCGGCGACCGCCTGCCGGACCCCGTCGGGGGTGGCGCAGGCGCGGAAGCGGGTGGCGAGGACGTGGGCGAGCGGGGCGCGTCCCGCGGCGCGCGCGGCGTCGGGGGGCTCGGCGAGGAAGACGGCGCCGCCCTCGCCGAGGGGGGTGGTCCCCCCGTCCTCGCCGCGGCCGTGCCACTCCAGCCAGGCGCGCTGGGTGGAGTACTCCTCGGCGGCGCCGCACAGGACCCGCGCGCAGTGCCCGCCGCGGTACAGGCGGCCGGCGTAGGCGAGGGCGAGCAGGCCGGTCAGGGCGCCCCCGGCGACGGTGGTGTTGGGGCCCTTGATGCCGTGCCGGATGGCGCTCTGCCCGGTGGCGCGGTTCATGACGGTGCCGGGGAAACGGGCGGGGTCGACGTGGTAGGGGCGTTCGCCGGTCAGGGAGTCGCGGGTGAAGTCCATGATGCTCTGGACGCTGCCGGAGCCGGTGCCGAGGACCAGGCCGACGTCCTCGGGCCGGTCGGTGAGGCCGGTGCCGCACTGTGCGATCAGGCGGCCCACGGCGGTGACGGCGATCGCCGTCTCCCGGTCCATGGTGCGGGTGCCCTTCTTGCCGACGTACGTGGCGGCGCTGAAGTCGGGGATGACGGCGCCGTGCGTGAAGGGGCCCGGGTGGGTGGCGCGGTCGAGGGCGGTGAGCGCGGTGCGGCCCGCGGTGACGCCGGCGCGGAACGGCTCGCTGCCGACGCCGTAGGGGGTGACCGCCGACCAGGCGGTGAGGGCGAGCCGGGTCATCACGCGGCCTCCTGGTAGCGGCCGAGGATCAGCACGGCGTTGTTGCCCGCGAAGGCGAGCGCGTTGTTCTGCACCACGTCGAGCCGGGCGGGCCGCGCCTCGTTGGGGACGCAGTCCAGGCCGCACTCGGGGTCGGTCTCACCGTGGTTGACGGTGGGCGGGATGAAGCCCTCGGTGAGGGCGAGGGCGCAGGCGGCGGAGGCGAGCGCGCTGGCCGCCCCCATGGAGTGGCCGATCATCGACTTGATGGAGACGGTGGGCGGCGGGTCGGCGAAGACCTGCCGGATGGCGCCGGTCTCGGTGACGTCGTTGGCGCGGGTGCCGGTGCCGTGCGCGGAGATGAAGTCGACGTCCTCCGGTTTCACCCCGGCGTTGCGGTGCGCGACCTCCATGCACCGGGCCAGGGAGTCCCGGTCGGGGGCGACCGGGTGGTGGGCGTCGCAGTTGAGGCCGTAGCCGAGGACCTCGGCGTAGATCCGGGCGCCGCGGGCCAGGGCGGAGTCCAGGCTCTCCATGAGGAGGATGCCGGCGCCCTCGCCGGTGAGGATGCCCTTGCGGTCCTTGTCGAAGGGCTGGCACACCTCGGGGGCGACGGTGCCGAGCCGGTAGAAGCCGACGAAGTTCTTGCGGCACACCGCGTCGGCGCCGCCGCACAGGGCGACGTCGACGTCGCCGTCGCGCAGGGCGTCGAAGCCGTTGCCGATGGCGTAGTTCCCGGCCGCGCAGGCGGTGGGGATGGTGAGCGCCTCGACGTCGGTGAGGCCGAGCTCCCGGACGACACCGGTGGAGAGCCGGCCCGCCTGGGCCCGCCGGGCGAGCACCGGGTCGAGGTGTTCGGGCCCCTCGGCGAGCTGCTGCTCGGTGAGCGCGTCCAGGTCGCGCGTCTCGGCGTCGGTCGTGCCGACGGAGACGAGGGCCCGGCGGGACCGGAGCTCGGTCTCGCTCAGCCCGGCGTCGGCGACGGCCATGACGGCCGCCGCGACGGCGAACTGGGTGGCGCGGCCGAGCCCTTCGGGGTCGGCGTGGCGGATCCACCGCGACGGCTCGAAGTCGTCGACCTCGCAGCCGTTGGCGTGGGCGAAGCCCGTGGTGTCGAAGCCGGTGAGGGGCTTGACGCCGGAGCGGCCCGAGCGGAGTCCGTCGAGAAAGGCGGGCACCCCGAGCCCGATGCTGGTGACCGTGCCGAGGCCGGTGATCACCACGCGGCGTGGTCGCTGCTGGCTGTCACGCACCGTGACCTCCCGTGGATTGGGGCTAGTTGGCGCGGGCGGCCCGGGCGGCCAGGGACTCGGAGACGACCGCGACGATGCCGTCGAGGTTGACCATGCGGGGCAGGTCGGCCTGGTCGATGTCGGTGCGGAAGGCCCGCTCGAGCTGGGAGAGGATCTCGATGGCGGCCATCGAGTCCGCGTCGTGGTCCTCTTTGAAGAGGGCCGTGTCGGTCAGGTCGTCCGGCTCGATCTCCAGGATGTCGCAGACGATGGTCTTGATCTTCGCGCGGTCGGCGGCCGCGGTCTCATGGGCTGTGGTCATGCCGTCGATGCTGGCGGGCGGCCGCTGACAGGTGGCTGATTTCCGTCTGACGGGGGGTGTCCGCGAGGCGGTCCGGGCGGTACGAGGCCACACGGCACGGGCCGCTTCCCGTACGGGACTTGACCGCCTGCCGTACGGGAATCGCCCGCCTGCCGTACGGGACCTGCCGGTCGCGCGCGGGGCGTGCGGGGCGCCGTCGTACGAGCCCCGGACAGGCGGGAGTCCCTGGACGGGTGCTCCGGTCCAGGGACTGCCGCGGGTGCCGCCGGTGGGGCCGGCCGTCAGGCGGACGGCACGGCGGGCGGGGTGAAGCCGTTCAACTCCAGGAAGTCACGCGGATGTTCCACGATCCAGTGCCAGTAGCCGGGCACCGTGCGGGCGTACTCGCCGTAGTACTGCCGTACGGTGTCGACGAGCTTGCGCAGCGTCTCGCGCGGCACGGCGCCGCTGCGCCACACCAGCAGCATCTCGACCCGCTCGGGCCCCACCAGCGGCACCAGCCGCACGTCGGAGGTGGCGCCGGTGGGCGGGGTGAGCGCGGCGACGCCGAGGTCGCGGACCCAGTTCATGGCCTCGCGGTGGCCGTCGACGCGGTGCAGGACCTCCACGTCCTGCTGCTGGTCGAAGGCGCTGAACAGGCGCTTCTCGATGGCGTGGAACCAGTGGTCCTGGGAGTAGCGGACCCAGCCGAGCGTGGCGAGGTCGGCGGGGTCCAGGCGGTGCCGCCCGGCCAGCGGGTGCTGCAACGGCAGGGCCAGCCACACCGGTTCGCGCACGATCAGCATCTTGCCGAGGGCGGGCTCGGGCCCCTCGGCGGCCTCGGCGACGGTGCTGCTCGGCACCAGGGCGGCGGTGAGGGTGCCGCTCCGTACGCCCTCGACGGCGGTCGCCGGGGTCATCGTGATGGTCTGCAGCTCCACGGCGGGCAGCGCGGACTGCAGGGCTTCGCGCAGGGTCGGAGGGGTCCACTCCATGTTGCCGAAGCGGAGCGGACCCGAGGTGGGCGCGGCCGCGGCGGCCATCACGTCGTCGGCGCGCTTGACCAGGTCGGCCAGCATCGGAATGAGCCGTTCCCCAAGTGCCGTACGGGTGACGCCGGCACGGGAGCGGACGAACAGGTCACCGCCCACGGCCCTTTCGATCCTGCGTAACTGTGCGGTGAGACTGGGCTGCGGCAGATTGAGCTCACCGGCCCCTTTGGAAATACTTCCGGCCATGTCGATCGTGGCCACGATCCGCGCGTGGCGCAGCTCTATGTCCAAGTCCCCGTAACCCCCTGAAGGCAAATCCCCCGAACGCCTCACGGAAGTTGTTGAAGACGTACACGTGAACTGAAACCACCGCATGCGAGACGCCCAAGAACCTTAACCAGGCAGGCCCGTACTGTCCACAGGACTGTCCCTTAACAGGCGTACGGCGTAAGGAACGTGGCGGCCATCGGGAGATGTCCACCGAATTGCCTTTGAGGGTCATTCATCAGGATGTCGGCGCGAGATAAGCAAGTGTCTGCCGGGGCTCCCCGAGCTCCTCGTCCTGCTGGAGGATCGCCTGGTAGACGCGGTGCAGGGCGCGTCCGGGCTCCAGACCGAGGTCGCTGGCGAGGCGGCGGCGGGCGCCGTGGAAGACCTCGAGCGCCTCGGCCTGCCGCCCGTCACGGTAGAGGGCCAGCATCAGGAGTTCGCTGAGCCGCTCGCGCCCGGCGTGCTCGGTGGCGAGCTGGCGCAGCTCGGTCACCGAGACCCGGTGCGCCTCCACGGCCAGCTTGGCCGCGGTCAGGTCCTCGTACGCGGTGATCCTGCGCTCCTCGAGCTGGGCGGCGCTGATCCGGCAGCGCAGGCCCTCGCAGGCGTCCATCAGGGCGGGGCCGCGCCACAGGGCGAGCGCCTGCTCCAGGCGCTCGATGGCGGCGGCCGGGTCGCGGTGGACCAGGTCGGCGCCCGCGTCCGCGAGCTTGAGGAAGCGGTGGGCGTCCACCGTCTCCGGCGGCACGTCGAGGAGATATCCGCTGCCGACGGTGCGGATGAGGTCGCCGCCCTTGATTCCGGTGATGGATTCCAGGTATTTGCGCAGCCGGCCCACATTGGCGTGCAGCGCGTTCCGCGCATTCGCCATCCGGCGCTCTCCCCAGAGTTCGTCGACGAGCTGGTCCGACGCAATGGGCTCGCGCGGCGTCAGGGCCAGCACGGTGAGTACGGCGCTCACCCGCTTCGACGCCATCGCGTACTGCTTGCTCTCGTGCGTCAGGAAAACTGAGCCAAGGATTTGAATCTCCACGGTGCCGGACCCCCGTCGTCGTCCGTCTACTGGTGACTCTCATCGTGCCCCGGTGCGCCCGGCCCCGGGAAATACCATCCGGCGGGCCCGGGGACGCGGAGGTGGTATGGCCCGACCCGTGACACGGTGGTGCGGACGCCGGACCGGCGGGGGATGTCCGGTCCGGCGCCCGCGCTCGGGGCGGCCGCGGCTACCGCGTACGGGCCGTGGCGGCGGGGGTCTCCGCGTGGCCGGTGGGATGGGGGGCGGTGTCCGCCGCGAGGCTCGTGGCCACGGGGGCCGCCGGGGTCGCGGTGACCTCCGGGGTGCCGGGGGCTGCCGGGGTCGCGGGGGCCGCCGGGGTGCCGGTGGGCGTCGGCGCCTGCGCGGTCGCCTTCCGCTCGGCCGCCGCCCGGCGCAGCTTCGTGGACGGCCACCAACTGGCCCTGCCGAGCAGGACCATGGCGGAGGGCAGGATGAGGATGCGGATGACGAACGCGTCGAGCAGGACGGCCACGGCGAGGCTGAAGCCGATCTGCTTCATCTCCGCGAGGTGCAGGAAGACGAAGGTGGAGAACACCGTCACCATGACGACGGCCGCGCTGGTGACGACCTTCGCGGACTTGGCGAGCCCGTCCATCACGGCCTCGCGCGTGGGCATACCGGTGAGCGCGGCCTCCCGGATGCGGCTGACGACGAAGACCTGGTAGTCCATCGACAGGCCGAAGAGGATCACGAACAGGAACAGCGGGACGCGGGAGCCGATCTCGCTGGTGGCCCCGTGCTCGAAGCCGAAGAGGGTGGAGGCGAGGCCCCACTGGAAGAAGACGACGAGGACACCGAAGGCGGCGGCCACGGAGAGCAGGTTGAGCAGCACGCCGATCAGGCCGAGCACCACGGACCCGAAGACCAGGACGGTCATCACGAACGTCACCAGGAGCAGGACCGCGAGGATCAGCGGCAGCTTCTCGTTCTGGTTGTCCAGGTAGTCGCGGTCCACGGCGATGGGCCCGTCGACGCCGTACTCGGCGCCCTCGACCGTGCCGAGGGTGGCGGGCAGGTAGTCGTCGCGCAGGTGGTCCAGGGAGGCCTTGGCCTGCGGCGAGCTGAGCTTGTACGGCACGCGCAGGGTGAGCAGGCTGGTCCGGCCGTCCGCGGAGGTGCGCAGCTCCCGCGGGGTCCTGGCGAACGCCGGGTCGCGGCCCGCCTTGTCGGCGAGGGCGTCGAGCGCCGCCGCGACCTGCCGCTCCTGCCCGGCCTCGGCGCGTACGACGACCCAGTGCTCGGCCCGCAGGTGGGGGAAGGCGTCGTTGAGGCGGTCGTAGGCGCGCATCTCGGGGATCTGGCGGGAGTGCGTGTCCTTGTTCAGGACGCGCAGGTCCATGCCGAGCGCGGGGGCGGCGAGGCCGAGCATGACCAGGACCGACAGGATCAGCGTGGCGGCGGGGCGCCGCTGGGCGGGCTTGAGCAGGGCGGCCCAGACGCGGCCGTTCTTCTCCGGGGTGCGGCGCCTGAGCTTCTTGCCGCGCTCGGTGGCGCGCCGCGCCTTGCGGTCCATGCGCCGGCCGATGGTGACGAGGAGCGCGGGCAGCACCGTGACGGAGCTGATCATGGCGACGAACACCACGATGATGGTGCCGGTGGCCAGGGTGGAGAAGATGACGTCGTCGGCGAGGAAGAGGGTGGCGGTGGAGACGATGACGGCGAGGGCGGAGACGACGACCGCGCGTCCCGAGGTGGCCGCGGCGATCCCCACCAGGGCCTCCGGTAACAGGCGGCCGCCCGCGAGTTCCCGTTCCTCGCGTTCGCGCTTGAGGTAGAAGAGCGTGTAGTCGACGCCGACGGCCATGCCGATGAGCAGGATCATGTTCATCCCGAGGCCGGAGTCGGGCACGACGTGCGAGACGACCATCGACAGGCCCACGGCGCCCAGGATGGACGTGACCGCGAGCAGCAGCGGCACGCTGATCATCACCAGGGAGCCGAAGACGACGAGCAGGGTCACCAGGGTCACCGGCAAGGTGATGAGCTCGGACTTGGTGAGGTCCTTGCCGCGCTGCTTCTCCAGGCCGTACGTGACGGACGCGTCGCCGTTCTGCTCGACGACCAGGCCGGGGTGGGCCTCCTGCACCTCGGCGGTCTGCTCCAGGAGCGGCTCGACGTAGTCCTTGGCCTCGCGCTTGGTGCCCTTCATGGACACCTCGACGCGGAGCATCCTGCCGTTGTCGGAGAGGACCGGGTCGGCGACGCCGGTGACCTCGGGCAGCTTCTCCATGCGGGCGGTGACGTCCCGTGCCGCGGCGTCGGCGGCCTCGCGGTCCAGGGGGCCGGACTCGGTGTGGATCATCACGTGCTCGGCCGGGCGGTCCTGCACCTTCGCCTCGATGGCCAGGGCGAAGGCGCGGCCGGACTCGCCGACCTGGAAGTCGTCGTCGCCCGCCCGCTGGTTGCCGAGGGCGAGGCCGGCGGCCAGGCACAGGGCGACGAACACGAACCATCCTGCGATCGCCCGGCCGGGGTGTAACGCGCTCCAGTGCGCCGCCCTCAGGACGGTTGGCTGCTTCTTCACGGGGGCCAGCTCCTCACGCTCACGATGACCGTCGGCACGACGGCCGTCAGCCCGGTCCTTCAGGTGTAAGTCGAGGATTACAGGTGCCGGGAAGAAGCGTCAACAGTGCCTCCGGCTATGGCTGAATCCGCCCCTCCGCACCGTTTCCGTACGGCGCCCATATCAGGGTTCTCCCTTAGGGGATCCGTCGTTTCCCCTTAGGGGACCGGTTGCGGAAAGGCCTCGGCGGGCCGCTCTCTCTGCAGTTGTGGGGAGCCGTCACGGGAGGCCGAAAACGTCCGTCGGCGCGACGGAAAGGACCCGCCGGGCACACCGGAAAGGCTCGGCGCGCTCTCGGCACACAGCGGCCCGACCCTAGGATGTCGGCATTGCTCTGACAGGTCGCTGACAGGCATCGCCCGAAGGGGCCTTCGGAAGCCTCTGCATTCCCGCGATCCGCCGCCTGTCCCCGCTCTCACCTGCAAGTTTCGGCCGATGCTTAAGGACCTGTTTCCGTGCCGGGCGGACTCCTAGGCTCTTTTCCATCGTGAAGCCACCCGACGGGAGAGTCCCACCATGCTCAACCGAGTTGTGATTGTTGGCGGCGGTACCGCAGGATGGATGACGGCCTCGTACTTCAAGGCCGCGTTCGGCGACCGCATAGACATAACGCTCGTTGAATCAGGAAACGTCGGCACGGTCGGCGTGGGAGAGGCGACCTTCAGCGATATCCGCCACTTCTTCGAGTTCCTCGGACTCAAGGAGAAGGACTGGATGCCGGCGTGCAACGCCACGTACAAACTCGCCGTCCGCTTCGAGGACTGGCGGGAGAAGGGCCACTACTTCTACCACCCCTTCGAGCAGATGCGGTCGGTCAACGGCCTGCCGCTGACGGACTGGTGGCTGCACCAGGGCCCGACGGACCGGTTCGACAAGGACTGCTTCGTGATGGCCTCGGTCATCGACGCCGGGCTCAGCCCCCGCCACCAGGACGGCACCCTCATCGACCAGCCCTTCGACGAGGGCGCCGACGAGATGCACGGCCTGACGATGTCCGAGCACCAGGGCAAGACCCAGTTCCCGTACGCGTACCAGTTCGAGGCCGCCCTCCTCGCCAAGTACCTGACGAAGTACTCCGTGGAGCGCGGCGTCCAGCACATCGTCGACGACGTGCGCCGGGTCAACCTGGACGAGCGCGGCTGGATCTCCGGCGTCACCACCGCCGACCACGGCGACATCACCGGCGATCTGTACATCGACTGCACCGGCTTCCGCGGCCTGCTGCTCAACCAGGCCCTGGAGACCCCCTTCGTCTCGTACCAGGACACGCTGCCCAACGACAGCGCCGTCGCCCTCCAGGTGCCGATGGACATGGAGAAGCGCGGCATCCTGCCGTGCACCACGGCCACCGCGCAGGACGCCGGCTGGATCTGGACGATCCCGCTCCTCGGCCGCGTCGGCACGGGCTATGTGTACGCGAAGGACTACCTCTCCCCCGAGGACGCCGAGCGGACGCTGCGCGAGTTCGTCGGCCCCGCCGCCGCGGACGTGCCCGCCAACCACATCAAGATGCGCATCGGCCGCAGCGAGAACTCCTGGGTGAAGAACTGCGTCGCCATCGGCCTGTCCAGCGGCTTCGTCGAGCCGCTGGAGTCCACCGGCATCTTCTTCATCCACCACGCCATCGAGCAGCTCGCCAAGAACTTCCCCGACGAGGACTGGAGCCCCGTCCGGCGCGACCTCTACAACAGCGCGGTCGCCCACGTCATGGACGGCGTCCGGGAGTTCCTCGTCCTGCACTACGTCGCCGCCAAGCGCAACGACACGCAGTACTGGCGCGACACCAAGACCCGGGCCATCCCCGACTCCCTGGCCGAGCGCATCGAGAAGTGGAAGGTGCAGCTCCCGGACAGCGAGACGGTCTTCCCCTACTACCACGGTCTGCCGCCCTACTCGTACATGTGCGTCATGCTCGGCATGGGCGGCATCGACATGAAGCCGTCCCCCGCGGTCCTGCTGTCCGAACCGACCGCCGCGCAACGCGAGTTCGAGGCCATCAAGGAGAAGACCAAGCACCTCACGTCGGTGCTGCCGAAGGCGTACGACTACTTCTCCCAGCTCGGCTAGGGGCCGCCCCGCCCGCGCCGGGCCGCCCCCCTGCCCGGGGCGGTCCCGCGGGCCCCCCGACCGGCGCCCGGCCGCGCTCCCCCGGCGGCCGGGTGCCACCAGCTCCCCGCCCAGTCAGGTACGCCCCTTTCAGCCAGGAAGGCCTCCTCCCATGAGCGACCCCGCCACACAAGTGGCCGACCACGCCACGCCCGACGGGTTCCGGACCATGATGAGCCGGTTCCCGACCGGCGTCTGCGTGATCACCGCCGTGGACGCCGACGGGCAGCCGCGCGGCATGACCTGCTCCGCCGTGTGCAGCGTCTCCATCGACCCGCCGACCCTCCTCGTGTGCCTACGGGCCGCGAGCCCCACCCTCGACGCCGTCCTCGCCTCCGGCGCCTTCGCGGTGAACCTGCTGCACGAGGGCGCCCAGGACGTGGCCGAGCTGTTCGCCTCCGGCGACCCCGACCGCTTCCTCCGGACCCCCTGGGAGCGGGCGCCCGAGAGCGCCGGCCCCCATCTGGTCCGGGACGCGCACACCGTCGCCGACTGCGACGTGGTCCTGACCCAGCGCATGGGCGACCACGTCACCGTCTTCGGCGAGACCCGCCGGATCACCCAACGCCACCGACAGGAACCGCTGCTGTACGGCCTCAGGCAGTTCCGCTCCTGGTCCAGGACCTGAGGCCGACAGCACCTCGCCGCCCGGCCACCGGGCCCCTCCCTACGAAGGACGCAACCCATGAGCGGGACCACAAGCCCCGACAACCGGCACGTCGTACGACTCGACGCCGTGCGCAAGGTCTACGGCGGGTCGAAGAACCAGGTGACCGCGCTCGACGGCGTGAGCATCGGCCTGGAACGCGGCACCTTCACCGCGGTGATGGGCCCCTCCGGCTCGGGCAAGAGCACCTTCCTGCACTGCGCCGCCGGGCTCGACCGGCCCACCTCCGGGTCCGTACGGCTCGACGGCGTGGAGCTGTCCACCCTCAAGGAGCGCGCGCTGACCAAGCTGCGCCGCGAGCGCATCGGCTTCGTCTTCCAGGCCTTCAACCTGCTGCCCGCGCTCAGCGTGCTCGACAACGTGACGCTGCCGCTGCGGCTCGCGGGCAAGAAGCCCGCCAAGGACACCGTGGAGGAGGTCCTGCGGCGGGTGGGGCTCGGCGGCAAGCAGCACCGCAGGCCCGGCGAGCTCTCCGGGGGCCAGCAGCAGCGCGTGGCCATCGCCCGGGCGCTGATCACCCAGCCCGCCGTCCTCTTCGGCGACGAGCCCACCGGCGCCCTGGACACGCACACCGCCCGCGAGGTGCTCACCCTGCTGCGCGAGGCCGTGCAGTGGGCGGGGCAGACCATCGTGATGGTCACGCACGACCCCGTGGCCGCCGCGCACGCCGACCGCGTCCTGTTCCTCGCCGACGGCCGGCTCGTCAGCTCCCTGGAGGCCCCCACGCCCGACCAGGTCGCCGAGCGCATGACGCACCTCGGGGCGTGGGGCGCCGAGGGCTCCGCCACGGCGGGCACCGGCGGCGCGCCCTCCCCCGGGACCGCCCAGCGCGTGGCCCCCGCCACGGCGGCCGGCTCCACCGGGACCCTCGCCTGGGAGGGACTGCGATGATCCGGATCGCGCTGCGCACGCTGCGCCATCACAAGGCGGGGTTCCTCGCCTCCTTCGTCGCGCTGTTCTTCGGCGCCGCGATCGTGGTCGGCTGCGGCGGGCTGCTGCAGAGCGCCCTGAAGAGCGAGGCGCAGCCGCAGCGGCTCGCCGCCGCGCCGATCGTGGTCAGCGCCGACCAGCGCTACCTGGGCACGCGGAGCGAGGAGCCGTTCGTCGAACGGGTCCCGCTCGACGCCGCGCTGGCCACCCGCCTGAAGTCCCTGCCCGGCGTGCGCTCCACGGTCACCGACGTGTCCTTCCCGGCCGCGCTCGCCACCGACGGCGGCAAGCGGGCCGGAGCCCGGGTCACCGGGCACGGCTGGTCGTCCGCCGCGCTCACGCCGTACAGGATCACGAAGGGGGCCGCGCCCGCCGGGCCCGGCCAGCTCGTCCTGGACGAGCGGCTCGCCCGCCGGGCCGGTCTCGCCCCCGGCGACCGGACCCGGCTCCTGGTGCGCGGCGGTACGCAGGAGTTCCGGGTCACGGGCCTCGCGGCCGCCGACGGCGGCTCCGGCAGTGTGTTCCTCACCGACACCGAGGCGGCCGAGCTCACCGGGCGCCCCGGCAAGGCGGATGTGATCGGCGTGTTCCCGCGGCCCGGCACCGACCCCGGTCAGGTCGCCGCGGCCGTCGAGAAGGCCGTCGGCACCCCGTCCGTGACGGTCCTGACCGGCGCCGAGCGCGGCCGCGCCGAGGACCCGGAGATCGTCTCCGGCGGCGACGACCTGGTCTCGCTCGCCGCGGCGTTCGGCGGCCTCGCCGCCATGGTCACCGTCTTCGTGGTGGCCAGCACGCTGGGCCTCGCCATCCAGCAGCGGCAGCGCGAGATGGCGCTGCTGCGCGCCATCGGCACCACGCCCGGGCAGTTGCGCCGCCTGATCCTGGGCGAGACGGTGCTGCTGACCCTCCTCGCCACGGCCCTGGCGTGCGCCTGCGGGCCGCTGTTCGGCCGCTGGCTGCTCGACGGTTTCGCCTCCGCCGGGGTCGTACCGGACACCATGGAGTTCAGCGCCGGCAGCCTGCCGCTCGTCGCGGGCGCGGCCACGGCCGTGGTCACCGCGGTCGGGGCGGCGCTCATCGCGGCCCGCGGCCCGGCGCGCACCCGCCCCACGGAGGCGCTGGCCGAGGCGGCCGTCGAGCGGCGCTGGTTCAGTTGGCCGCGGCTGGTGCTCGCGCTGGTGTGCCTGGGCGGCGGCACCGCGCTCGCGGTGGTCACGGCGGGCATGGACGGCCCGAAGGCGGCCGGGGCGGCGACCCCCGCGGCGATGGTGTGGACGGCCGGCTTCGGCCTGCTCGGGCCGGTCCTGGCACGCGGCATCACGGCGGGCCTGTCCCGGCCGATGGGCGCGCTCTCCGGGCTCGCGGGACGCCTCGCGACGCTCAACGCGAAGGCCCGCACCGCCCGGTTCGCGGGCGCGGTCATGCCCGTCATGCTGGCCACGGGCCTCGCCATCGCCCTGATCTACATGCAGACCACCAACTCCCGGGGCGCGGAGCGGGCGTTCGACGACAGCCTGCGCGCGGACCTGGCCGTCACCTCCGACGCGGGCGGCCTGCCGCTGGGCATGGTGGACACGGTCAAGCGACAGCCGGGCGTCGCCGCCGCCTCGGCGCAGGTCTCCAGCAGGGGGTACGTCGAGCCCGCGGGAGGCGTGGACCCGGGCGCCGAGGGCGGTGAGGGCGCCGCCGACCCGCCCGAGATGGCGCTCGCCGGCGTCACCCCCGAGGGCATCGGCCGGACCACGGCGTTCCGCGCCACCCAGGGCAGCCTGGACGCGCTGAGCGGCGAGACGGTCGCGCTGCCCACCCGCTACACCGACGGCCACAAGATCGGCGACAAGGTGCCGATGCGGCTCGGCGACGGCAGCCGCGTCAGCCTGGAGCTGGTCGCCACCGTCAAGGGCGAGCGGGGCTACGAGACCGCGCTGCTGCCCGCCGCGCTGCTCGCCCGGCACACCGACTCGGGCCTGGTCCCGAGCATCATGGTGACGGCGGAACCGGGCGTCGACCGGGCGCAGTTGGCGGCCACGCTCACCGCCCTGTCCGAGCGGCAGCCCGGTCTGCGGGTGACCAGCCGGGACACCCTCGCCGCCGCCCAGGCCGAACAGGACGACACCCAGGCGTGGATGGCGTACCTGGTCCTCGGTGTCGTCGTCGGCTACGCGATCATCGCCCTGGTGAACACGCAGGCCCTCGCCACCACCGAGCGCCGCCGCGAGTTCATGCTGCAACGCCTCATCGGCGCGACCCGCCGCCAGGTGATGCAGATGATGGCGATGGAGGCGGCCCTGGTGTCCGTGGCGGGCATCGTCCTCGGCTCGCTGGTGGCGGCCCTGACGCTGGTGCCGCTGAGCATGAGCGTCCTCGGCACCGCGACCCCCGAGGGCTCCCCGTGGATCTTCGTCACGGTGGTCGGCGCGGCCTTCGCCCTCACCCTGGCCACGACGCTGGTCTCCGCCGTGACCGTGCTGCGGAACCGCCCGGTCGAGGCGGTGGGCGTCCGGGAGTAGGGCCCGGCGACGACGAGGGCCCCGGCACGGTGTGTGTGCCGGGGCCTTGGCGTGCGCGGTGCGCGCGGCGGGTGTTACGAGGCGACGGGCTGGGCGGGTATGCCGTCCAGGACGCGCAGGCGGCGCGTGGTCTGACCGCGGCGGCGCCCGCCGTGCTGCGCGGGCGCGGGCGCGGGGTGCCCGGCCATGCCCTTGAGCAGGGCGACGCCGAGCGGAGTGAGGGTGTGCAGGACGGTGTTGCGGATGCGGCGGGTGGTGATCAGGCCGGTCTGGCGGAGCACCGCCGTGTGCTGGCTGGCCCCGGCCGCGGAGATGCCGAGCCGGTCCGCGAGCTGGCTGGTCGTGCAACTGGCCCGCAGCACCTGCAGGGCGGCGGCGCGGGTCTGCCCGACCAGGGCGCCCAGGGACTGCGCGCTCTCCGCGCTCTGCTCGGCCTCCGGCTCGCCCCACAGGGCCGCCGCCTGGTGCACGTCCGGGGGTGTGGCGAAGGCGAGGACGACCGGGCCGTCCTCGGCGAGGCGCCGGGTGACCCGGCCGGCGCGGTGGTTGAGGAAGAGGGAGGGGGTGAGCACCAGGCCGCGGCCGTTGAGGTGGATGTCCTCGTCGGGCCCGTCGTGGATCTCCAGGACCGGCGCCTTCCACGTCATCTTCGAGTGCAGCGTGGCGAGGAGCAGCTCGACACCGCCCGCCATGACGACCCGGCCGCGTGCCTCGCACTCGGCCTCCAGGTAGGTGACGATCCGCTCCCAGTACGGCGCCACGAGGGCCTGCCACAGCGTGGACAGGTCCCCGGTCGCCGCCGGCGGCTGCGACGCCGGGGCCCCGGCGTCCAGGAGGTCGCCGCCGAGGGCCTGGTCGCGGGTGGCGTCGGACCGTTCGATGCCACGCAGTAACGTGTCCAGATCCGGCAGGTCACCGGCCCCCGCGAGCAGTTCCGGGCGCCGGGCGAGCCGCTTGCCGACCTGGCCGCGCCAGCGCGCGAACGGCGCCCCGATGCCCCGGCCGAGCAGCCCGTGGGCGAAGGCCGTCTCGGCGAGCGGGCCCGCGGTGGTCTTGAGCCGGGTCCGTGCGAAATCCGCGGCGGTGAAGTGGATCCGTTGCATGACGATGCCCCCTGTGGCGTCCGCGCAGCCCCGATGCCCCGTGGTCCCGCACGAAAAGAGAAAAGAGAAAAGAGAAAGAGAAGAAGAGAGAGAACGAAGAGAGACGAAGGCCTCAGCGTCCCGGCCGGGCCTGGTGGCGGTCGCCCGTCCGGTGGCGGTCACCCGTCCGCTGGCAGTCGCCTGTCGTGTGCGCGTCGTCCGCCCGGTGGCCGAGGCCCGCCCGTCGGCCGCCGGCCGAGCCGGGGCGGTCGTCCGCCCGATGGCTCCCGCCCGTCCGATGGCTCCCGGCCGCCCGGTGGCTCCCGGCCGCCCGGTGGCCGTCGATCGCCTCGGGGCGGTCGTCCGCCCGGTGGTGTCGGTCGCGGGGTGCGGGCGGGGGCGGGGTCACGCGGATGTGCCGGTGAGCGTCACGAAGACGTCGTCCAGCGTCGGCCTGCGCAGGGCGAAGTCGGCGACCTCGACGCCCTCGTGCCGCAGGGCGAGCGCCGCGCTCGCCAGGCCGCCCATGCCGTCGCTGAGCGGGATGGAGATGAGACCGCCGTCGCGGTCCACGGACGGCTCGTCGGCCGAGACGGAGCGGAGCGCGGTGACCGCCGCGGCCACGCCCTCGGGGCGTGCCACGGATATCTCCAGGCGCTCCTCGCCGACCTTCCGCTTCAGCTCGTCCGGGGTGCCGTCCGCGATGACCCGGCCGGTGTCGATGACCGTGACGCGGTCGGCGAGGTAGTCGGCCTCTTCCAGGTACTGCGTGGTGAGCAGCACGGTGACGCCGTCAGCCACCAGTTCGCGCACGACGGTCCACAGCGCCATGCGGCTCACCGGGTCGAGCCCGGTCGTC
The DNA here is from genome assembly GCF_030010595.1 of Streptomyces sp. CC224B. Taxonomy (NCBI): domain Bacteria; kingdom Bacillati; phylum Actinomycetota; class Actinomycetes; order Kitasatosporales; family Streptomycetaceae; genus Streptomyces; species Streptomyces sp. CC224B. The sequence goes on from NZ_JASCXL010000008.1 coordinate 58,748, forward strand.
GGCTCGTCGAGGAACAGCACGGACGGCGTCGCGACCAGGCACGCGGCCAGGTCGAGCCGTCGCCGCATGCCGCCCGAGTAGGTCCGTGCCGGCCGGTCGGCGGCGTGCGTGAGGTCGAACCGGTGCAGCAGCTCGTCCGCCCGGGTCCGCGCCGCCCGCCTGCCGAGGTGCAGCAGCGTGCCGATGAGGGTCAGGTTCTCCCGGCCGGTGAGGTGCTCGTCGACGGCGGCGTACTGGCCGGCGAGGCCGATGCGGCGGCGCACCTCGCGGGGCTGGCGCACCACGTCGAAGCCGGCCACCTCGGCGCGCCCGCCGTCCGGTTCGAGCAGCGTCGCCAGCATGCGCACGGTCGTCGTCTTGCCCGCGCCGTTCGGCCCGAGCAGCCCGAGGACCGTGCCCTCGGGTACCGCGAGGTCGACGCCGCCGAGCGCTTCGGTCCGCTCGTAGCGCTTGCGCAGACCCTCCGCCTGAATCGCCATGCCCACGACTGCTCCTCAAGTCCCGGTGGACCGCGGTCCGTCAGGCCGCGGCGGGGTCCGTGGCCGCGCGCAGGCTGCGCGGGCGCATGTCCGTCCAGTGCGCCTCGACGTAGGCGAGGGCCTCGTCGCGCGGGCTCTCGGTGAGGGCCACCGTCCAGCCCTCGGGGCGCTCGGCGAACGCGGGCCACAGGGAGTGCTGGCCCTCGTCGTTCACCAGCACGAGGAACGATCCGTCCGGGTCCTCAAAGGGGTTCGACACGTCGCACACTCCGTATCCGGTCGTCAGGGGATCGGGTCTGCTCGACCCGCACCGTCATGGTCGCGGCGCGGCGCTGACAGGGTGCTGACTTGCCGCTGACCCGGGCCGCCCGCGGGGCGGCACCGGGGCGCCCTCAGGATGGCGCCCGGGCGGGCCTCAGCCGTCGAGCTGGCGCCTGGTCGCGGCCACGTCGCACTTGCCGTTGGCGTTGAACACGAAGCGCGGCACGACCCGTATGGACTCCGGGACCAGCGCCGAGGGCAGGGCCGCGGCGAGGGACTTGCGGACCACTTCGGGGAACTCCTCGCCGGCCGGGGCGGGTCCGGTGGTGCGCAGGAGCAGTTCGAGGGTGTCGACCGGGCCGCGGACGATGTCGAAGGCCGCGTCGGCGACACCGGGCACGGCGAGCACGTGGTGCCGCAGCTCGCCCAGCTCGACGCGGTGGCCGTTGACCTTGAGCTGGTCGTCGCGGCGGCCGAGGTAGAGCAGCGCGCCCTCGGGGAGCAGTTCGACCATGTCGCCCGTGCGGTAGGCCCGCCCGGGGGCGCCGCCCAGGTCGCGCTCGTCGAGGAACTTGCCGCCGCCGGAGCGGTCGCCCACGTAGCCGGCGGCGACCGCGCGGCCCGCGATGACGAGTTCGCCGGGGTGTCCGGGGGCCACGGGCCGCAGGTCCTCGTCGACCACGTAGGCGCGGGTGTTCCACGCGGGGCTGCCGATGGGCACCGTCGGCGTCGTGGGCACGCGGGTGGCGTCGAAGGCGTAGGCGCAGCAGCCGATGGTCGTCTCGGTCGGGCCGTAGTGGTTCACCAGGCGTACGCCGTCGAGGCGGGCGGCGAGCGAGGTGACGAGCGCCGGGTCGAGTCCTTCGCCGCCGAACATCAGCAGCCGGGTCGCCCGGTCGTACCGGGGCGGGTCGGCGAGGACGTCGAAGAACCGGGCGTGCGACGGGGTGAGTTTGACGAAGGTGTACCGGTCGTCGCGGGCGCCGAAGAGCGTGGCCTGGTCGTGCAGGCCGGACACCGTCACCACGCGGCTGCCCTGGGCGAGCGGCACCCACAGGGAGGTCATCGCCAGGTCGAAGCCGAGGCTGGCGAAGAGGGGGCTGCCGATGCCCGCGCCGCCGACCAGGTCCCCGCACCAGGACACGTAGTTGGCGAGGGAGCCGTGCGGGACCATGACGCCCTTGGGCGTGCCGGTGGACCCGGAGGTGAAGACGACGTACGCGATGTCCTCCGGCCCCGGCAGCGCCCGCTGCGGGGGCGCGGCCGCCCCGGACGCGCCGGGGTCCGGCGCGCCCTGGGTCAGCTCCCGGACGTCCAGGGCGGGCACGTCCACCGCGGGCAGCAGGCCGGTGCCGGCGGCACCGTCGTGGACGAGGGCGGCGGGGTCGGCGCCCGTGAGGACCGCGGTGGTGCGCTCGCCGGGGTGCGCCGGGTCGATCGGGACGTAGGCGGCGCCGAGGGCCATGATGCCGAGCGCTCCGCCGATCACGCCCGGGGTCCGGTCGGCCCACAGCGCCACGCGGTCGCCGGGCCCGACCCCGGCGTCCTCCAGGGCGGCGGCCACCAGCAGGGCGTCGTGCCAGAGCCGGCGGTAGGTCAGGAGGGTCCCGCCGGACTGCACGGCCACGGCGTCCGGCCGCCGCATCGCGTGCTCCCGCACCAGCGCGACCACCGAGTGGGCCGCGACGCGGCGCACCGCGCCGGAGAGCGAACTGGGGTGTGCCACGGACGAAACCATCGTCACTCCTGTCATCGGGCCGGGACGTCTGTGGCGTCACCGCGCAAGGTGCTGGTCAGCTTCAAGGGGGGCGGGGGCGCGGCCGGCACCACCGCGGGTGCCGCGGCCCCGGGTGCCGGCCGGCCGGATATCCGCTGGAGCTCCGCCGTGACGATGCCGAGCAGGAGCACGTCGACGGCCAGGTCCTGGACCGCGGAGAACTGGTGGATGGTGAAGTTCAGCACCTGGCCCGGCAGCAGGTCGATGAGGATGCCCGCGCGCAGGGCGCGGAAGGCCGTGGCCCGGTCGCGGCGCAGGGTGCGCGCGCCGTACACGTACAGGCCCCAGGTGACGGTCGCGCAGGCCAGGGCCGCCACCAGGGCGTTCCACTCGCGCTCGGCGGCGGGGCCGTCGAGGCCTCCGGCGGCCAGGCGGCCGAGGCGCAGGAAGCCCATCACCAGGGCGAGGACCACGGCGGCCCGGACGACGCCCGCGCGCCCGGCCGCCCCGGCGAAGCGGCGGCCGACCGCGTCCCGGGCGTCGTGCCAGGCGCTGGGCCGGGGCTCACGCGTGGGCAGGGTGTCGAGCGCCCGCAGCAGCGCGCGGTCGGTGTCGCCCGTCGCACCGCGCAGGAGCCGCTGTGCTCGGGCCCGCTCCGCGGTGGTCAGGCCGTCGCCGACGCCGTGCAGGACCAGCTCGGCGGCCTGGGCGGTCCGGGTGGTCGCCGCGCCGGTGCCCTCCGCGGGCCCGGTGCCGTCGTCGGCACGCCAGGCGATGGCGACGAGCACGGCGAAGCTCAGGTAGATCAGGCCGGCCGCGGGTGCGTACAGATAGCCCTCGTTCGAGACCTGTTTGCCGACCTGGTCGATGAACAGGCCGAAGCCGACGCCTCCCACGGTGCTCGCGCCGATCCGCGCCCGCCGCCCGGTCAGCCCGAGCAGGGCGACCTGGCTCGCCGCCATCAGCAGGCCGCCCCACAGCATGTGCGAGATGTGGACGGTCGCGTCCGGGTCCTTGCCGCCGAGCTTGGGGTATCCGGCGAGGGCCAGGAACGCCCGGGTGAGCAGGACGGTGAGAATCCCTGACAGCACGAACAGCCGCAGCGGGTGCGCCGACGTGGCGGACCTGCGGGCGCCGAGGGAGGTCAGTGGCTTCATGGCACCAGCGTGCCGTCCGTCAGGGGGGCGCCGGATCCGGATTCCCCCCCACCCGCCCCGGAGTCGACCCCTACGGGTCCGGTCGAACGGATCACCCGCATGACCTCCGCGCCGAGCGCCGTGCCCGGCCGGGCCAGGTCGAGCGGCAGGTCGAAGTGGTGCCGGTCCGGCACGACCAGGTCCGTGACCGCGGCGCCCGCCGCCCGGGCCCGGCGCACGAACGCGACCTGCTGGCGGTCGAACGCGGTGGTCTCCCGCTCGCCCCGCGCGACGAGGAGCGGTGGCAGCGCGGCGCCTCGGGGCGGCGGCGTGCTCCGTGGCGGCAGCGCCCTCTGCGGCGGCGGCACGCTCTGCGGCGGCGCGGCCTCCGTCGCGGAAGACGGCTCCGCCTGCGGGAGCCGCCGCAGCGGGCTGCACTCCCGTGCCTCCGCCGTGTCCATGCCCAGGGCGTCGTTGACGTAGGTGTGCCGGAGCAGTTCCAGGTCGTAGACCCCGCTGAGCAGCGTGGCCGAAGCGATCGTCCCGGCCGGGCGCGGGCCTGCCCGGCGCCCGGCCTCGGCGTCGAGGAGCGCGGACGCCACCAGGTGTGCTCCGGCGGAGTGGCCGCCGAGGTGCACGGCGGCGGGCGCGCCCGGCAGCGACGCGCGGTGCGCGCAGATCCAGTGCAGGGAGTCGACGGCCGCGGCGGTGAGCTGCCGCATACCGTACGCCGGCGCGAGGCCGTACCCGAGCGCCGCGAACGAGATGCCCGCGGCGACGAAGTCCCTCGCAGCGAAAGCGGCTTCGGCCTTGCTCAGCTCCTGCCAGTAGCCCCCGTGCACGAAGACGAACAGGGGCGCGCCCTCGCCGGGCGCGGGGAAGTAGTCGAACCGCTGCTCCGGCAGCGGGCCGCAGCGCAGGTCCCGGTGGACGGTCAGGGTGGCGCGGGCGCGGGCGCTGTCGGCCGCGTACCGGTCGAGGAAGGCGGAGGGGTCGTCCACGAGGGAGCTCGGGGAGTACTCCCGGTCGAGCTCACGGCGCGCCTCAGGTCCGAGCCGCACCTTCCGCCCCGCCGCAAGGCCGAGCCCCAACTGCCGCCCCGCCTCCGGGTCGAGCCCCAGCTCCCGGCACACCTCCGGGTCGAGCTCTGACTCCCGCCCCGCCTCCAGGCCAAGCTGCAACTCCTGCTCTGCCCCCGGGTCGAGCCCCAACTCCCGTAACTCCTGCTCCGCCTCCAGGTCTAGCCCCAGCTCACGGCGCACCCCGGGATCAACTCCCGGCTCCCGCCCCACATCCGGCTCACCCCCCAGCCCCCGCCCCGCCTCCCCGCTCAAGACGACGCCGCCCAAGCGGTCGGGAAGACCCGGCGCCGGGCCGCGAGCCAGAGGTAGGACGCGCCGTCCGAGCCTGCCGTGCCCGTGGCCCCGCCGAGGAACCGCTCGGCGAGCACGGCGTGCCGCGCGCGCCAGACCGCGAGGGCCTCGTCGAAGTCGATCAGCGCGCCGCGCACCCGCTCGACGGCGGCCGGGTCCGGGCAGCGCTCGGCGAAGTCGCGGTACGCCCCCTCCACGGACCGCTCCTCCAGGCGGGCGCGCAGCCGCGCCCGGTCCTGCTCGGTGAACCCGACCGTGTTCACGAAGCGCGCGTCCCGCAGTCCGCAGAGGTACTCGACCTCGCGGAACTGCGCGGACTGGAACCCGCTCGCCGAGCCCAGTTCCGTGCGGATGGCGTCGAACGCCGCGGGACTCAGCGTCGCGAGCCCGTCGAACTGGCCGGTCAGCGTGGCCACGATGCGGGGCAGGGGCGCTATGCGGCGCGCCGCCAGCGGGCCGTCATCCGCGTCGAGCGCCGTGCGCGCGGCCTCCAGGTGGCGCAGCATGACGGCGAAGAAGATCTCGCACGACTGGTGCGTGGCCAGGAACAGCACGCTGTCCACGTCCTCGTCGTGCACGCGCGCGCTGCCGAGGAGATCGTCGAGTTGCAGTATCTCCCCATAGGAGGGAGCGAGGGCTTGGCCGTTCACAACGGACCCCTTTTCCCGCAGACGCGGTGAGGGTCTGCGCGTACGGATGGCTTCGTCACGAGGCTAACCAGGGCGAACGCCGCCGACATCGTCATCAAGCGCACACTTAAAAGCGCACATCAACACGGAACACAGCCACCACCCAGCCCGCACCCGACCACCCAGCCCGCACCCAACCAGCACCCCGGCCAACCAGCCCGCAGCCCGCGGCCCGCACCCAGCCAGCCCACCCCACCGCACAGGACCACCAGATGCCGCTCAGCCAACCGCCCGGCACCCCCGCCGACGCGCGGCCCACCGCCCCCGGCACCCCCGCCCCCGCCCACACCCCCGCCACCCCGCGGAACCGCACACTCCGCACCGCCACCACCGCCATCACCGCCGCCCCGGCCGTCGCACTCGCCCTCACCGCCGCCCTCCTCACCGGCTGCTCCGGCAACGGCGACGGCCCGTCCTCCGGGGACCGGAGCCACAAGGAGAAGGCCATGGAGAAGGCCATGGAGAAGGCCAAGGAGAAGGCTGCCGGAACCGGCGAGCAGGACCGCCCCGCCCCTCGCCTGCCCCGCCCCCACACCCCGTTCGACTACCAACTGGGCGGCGCCTACGACCCGCCCGCCGGTGTCCGGGCCGTCTCCCGCGACCGTGCGGCGAAGCCCGTACCCGGTCGCTACAACATCTGCTACGTCAACGCCTTCCAGGCCCAGCCGGGCCGTGCCGCCACGAAGTGGTGGCAGGAGAAGCACCCCGAGCTGCTCCTGCGCGACCCCGACGGCGACCTGGTCATCGACCAGGACTGGAACGAGCCGCTCTTCGACATCTCCACCGCCGCCAAGCGGAAGGCGCTGCTCAAGGTCGTCGGCCCCTGGATCGACGGCTGCGCCCGCTCCGGGTTCGACGCCGTGGAGCCCGACAACCTCGACTCGTACACGCGCTCCGACGGCGAGCTCGACGCCGCCGACGGCCAGGCCTTCGCGCGCCTCCTCGCGCGCCGCGCCCACGACCGGGGACTCGCCGTCGGCCAGAAGAACACCACGGAGTTCCTGGACAAGGACCTCGGGTTCGACTTCGCCGTCGTGGAGGAGTGCGGGCAGTACGACGAGTGCGGGCCGTACGTGAAGGCGTACGACGGGAGGGTCTTCGACATCGAGTACGAGAAGGAGGGGTACGAGGCCGCCTGCCGCCGCTGGCACGGCAAGCTGTCCGTCATCCTGCGCGACCGCGACGTGCGCCCCGCCGGAGAGGACGGCTACGTCTACCGGCGCTGCTGACACACCGGCCGCCCCACCCGGGCAACGGCGTCAGGACAGGACCACGGTGTCCATGACGACCGCCGCCACCAGGCCGCAGCCCAGCAGATAGCTGCCGAGCCTAGTCCGGCCGCGCCGACTCAGCTCGACGACCAGGCCGCAGAGGACGAGCAGCAGCCCGTACACGCCCACCACGAGGACGGACGACCGGCTGGCGAGCCGGGCCCCGAGCAGGACGGCCGCCACCGCCATGCCGGCGGAGGCCGCGACGACGCGCAGCCGCCGGGCCTGGCGCGGTGTGCGGGGCCTCCGCTCCGGCGGGGCCGGGTCAGACACGCTCATGGCGGGCGATCGTAGTCGATCCGCGTGTCGCCGATGCGGACACGTCAAGGCGGCGAGGGCACCGGTCGGGGCCCCGCCCCGGCGGGCGGCGCGGCTCAACTCCGCAGGTACGCCAGCACGGCCAGCACCCGCCGGTGGGTGCCCTCGGCCGGGGGCAGGTCGAGCTTGCCGAGGATGTTGCCGATGTGCTTGCCGACGGCCGCCTCGGTGACGACGAGTTCGGCGGCGATCGCGGCGTTCGACCGGCCCTCGGCGACGAGCGCGAGCACCTCGCGCTCGCGCGGCGTCAGCCGCTCCAGCGGGTCGCGCCTGCGCCGCAGCAACTGCCGTACGACTTCGGGGTCGACGACGGTGCCGCCCGCGGCGACCCGCGCGAAGGCGTCCACGAACTGCTCGACCTGCCCGATCCGGTCCTTGAGGAGGTATCCGACCCCGCCGCCGTCGCCGCTGTCCAGCAACTCCGCGGCGTACGACCGCTGTACGTACTGGCTGAGCACGAGCACCGGCAGGCCGGGGCGCCGGGCGCGCAGGGCGAGCGCGGCGCGCAGCCCCTCGTCCTGGAAGGCGGGCGGCATCCGCACGTCGGTGACGACGACGTCGGGCGCGTGCGCCGTCACGGCCTCGCGCAGCGCGTCCGCGTCGCCGACCGCCGCGACCACCTCGTGGCCGAACCGGTGGAGTACGCCGACGAGGCCCTCGCGCAGCAGCACGCTGTCCTCGGCGAGCACTACGCGGCAGGGGCGGGACGGCACGGGATCTCCAGGGTCAGGACGGTGGGGCCGCCGGGCGGGCTGGTGACGGTCAGTGTGCCATCGAGGACGGCGAGGCGGTCGGCGAGCCCGGTCAGGCCGGTGCCGCGCGCGGGGTCGGCGCCGCCGCGCCCGTCGTCGCTGACCCGCACGCGCAGGGCGCCGTCCGCGTACCGGGCGTGGACGGCGGCCCGGGTGGCGCCGCTGTGCCGGGCGACGTTGGCGAGGGCCTCGCGGACGGCGAAGTACCCGGCGGACTCGACCGGTTCGGGCAGCCGGGGCAGCTCGGCGTCGGTGTCCACCGGCACCGGCGAGCGGTCGGCGGCGTCCTCGACGGCGGCGGTGAGGCCGTAGTCGGCGAGGACCTGCGGGCGGATGCCGTGGATCAGCTCCCGCAGCTCGCCGAGGACCGCGTCGGCCTCCGCCTGGGCGGTGGCGAGGCGCTCGGCGAGCGGACCGCCGGGCCCGGCGTCGAGGCGGGCGAGGCCGAGGGCCATGCTCAGGGCGACGAGCCGCTGCTGCGCCCCGTCGTGCAGGTCCCGTTCCACCCTGCGGCGTTCGGCCTCGAAGGCGGCGACGAGCCGGGCCCGGGAGCGGGTCACCTCGGCGAGCCGCGCCTCCGTCTCGGCCTCGCGCGGGGCGAGCAGCCGCCGGGTGACGGCGGCGCGCGCGGCGGCGTACGCGGCGAGCGGGTACGCCAGGGCGGCCAGCAGGACCAGGCCGACGACGGCCGTGCCGCAGGCCTCCGGCCAGGTGTCCACCAGCCACACCTTCGCGGGCCGGACGCCGCCCCCGCCGGGCCCGCCCGCGAGGGCCAGGTGGGCGGGCGCGACGGCCAGGAGGAGGGGCAGCCCCAGGGTGCAGGCGGCCACGGCCAGGTCCAGGGGCCACAGGACGACCGCCATCAGAACGGTGTACGCCAGCTCGCGCCAGGTCGCCTGCTCGCGCCCGCGCAGCCGCAGCCAGGCCGCGAGGCCGGGGACGTCCGGGGTGCGGTGCGGGGTGGGGGCGGGTTCCGCGAGGACGAGCCGCGTCCGGCGGCGCTCCAGCGCCCCGACGGGCACGCCCGCGAGGGCGAGCAGGCCGAGCAGTGGCAGGCCCACGACGACGACGCTGGCCGCGAGCCCCAGGGCGAGGCCGCCGGCCAGTGCCACCAGCAGGGGTATCCCGAGGACGGCCCCCGAGACGACGTACGCGCCGCCCCGCCAGGCCCGCCGCAGCGCGCCGGGCCACGGGGGGCCGGTGCGGGCGGCGTTCTCGCGCAGGTCCATGACGCGGCACGGTAACCGGCCCCCCGGCCGCGCCGGAGCGCGCCCCCGTGGCACGCCCTACGGCACCTCGGGGCCGGACTCCTCCCACGGCGCTCCGCCGGAGGCGGGGTCGCCCCACGGCTGCTCGGCGTCGGGGGCGTCCACGTCGTGGGAGCCGCCCGAGGTCACGGTTCCCGTCAGGGAGGCGAGGACGCCGACGAGCATCAGGCCCAGGAAGCAGAGGGCCGCGGCGGTGCCCGCCGTGGTCCGCAGCGGGCGGGGTGCGCGCGCGGTCGCCCGCTCGGGGCGTCCGGCGGCGTAGTACACGGTCACGACGTCGCCCGCGACGGTGGTCGACGGGCCGTTCCGCTCGTCGAAGCGGACCACGTCGCCGTCGTGGGTGGTGAACTCGTAGACGTGGTGCAAGGTCGTGGACACCCGGCCGTGGCTGCCGCCGTGGCTGGACGTGGTCGTGTACGCGCGCAGGCAGCGCGCCGGTGCGGTCAGGCCGCTGCGCCAGGCCTGCCGCAGGTCCCCCGAGCGCCTGACCGCCGCGACCGCCACGACGACGACGGCGGCGGCCAGGGCGAGCGGTATGGCGAGGGAGAAGAGGAGGGGCAGGACGTGGAGCGGGTTACCCATGGCGTTCCCCCGAGGTTCCGCGTATGCCGCCGTGGTCACGGCGGCATACGCGGAACCTACCCGGCGAGGACCACCAGATCCTCAGGGGAACCTCAGAACTGGACGTCGGAGCAGGCGTAGAACGCGTTCGCCGTGTCCGCGACCGTCCAGACAGCCACGATCACGTGGTGACCGCTGCGGCCGCCGGGGATCGTGCCGCTGTGCGACAGGGTCGCGGGCGGCTGCTGGCTGTTGTACGGGACGGTGAGGAACGGCTGGGTGTCGAGCGCGGCCCTCGTGATGGGCTGGCTCTCGTTCCAGCCCGGCTTGGTGATGTAGTAGCGGAAGTCGGTGGTGCGGTGGCGCGCGGTGAACTGCCAGCGGAAGGTGTAGTTCTGGCCGGCCGACACCTTCGTCGTGGGCCAGGCACCGCCGTTGGGCTTCGTCGGCTTGTCGAGCGAGCTGAAGCCGGCGATCCCCGCGGAACATATCTTTCCGTCGGCCGGGCCGCCCGCCGGGAAGCCCTTGGGGCCCTCGACGCTCTGCGGCTCGTACTGGATCGACCCGCAGCCGGTCACCACGCCCTTGGCGCAGTTGATCTGGCGGCTGGCGGGCAGGTCGGTGTAGCCATGGCTGCTGGCGCCGCCGGTCGAGAGCACGAAGGCCCCGACCGTCGCCATCCCGAGCATGGCGGCGGACATCTTCTTTCGCATGCTGCTGCTCCTGGAGAACGTGGGGGAGTTCTGTGAGCCGTGCGCGCGGCGGCGGTTGTCTTGGGGTGGTGCGGTGGTGCGGGCCCGTTCGAGGTGGCACCGGACGCTGCCGCCCGGTGCCGGTCGTGCTGAAGTGCCTGTTCCTGCCGTGGTGTTGCTTCGCAGTGTGACGTGTGATGCTCACCGTGTGGAACGACACGCGAGTGGGGGTCGCGGTGTCTGACTCTGTGGGGAAGTGCGGTCTAGACCAAGTCCTAGATTATGGCCGGTACTTGAACATGTCCATACCAATCGTGGAGAGGATCCGATCGCACCGGCCCCGCGAGGCCTCCACGAGTTCACCGTTCGGGCCGTCGTTGCCGACGACCCACGCCCGCGCCTCGTCCGGGGCGCGGCCGCCCGCCGCATGCCGCTCCACCAGCCGTTCGTACCGCACCGCGCCGGGCGCCTCCACGTACCAGCACGCCGCCATCAGCTCCCGCGCGTCCCGCCAGCCGGGCAGGTCGCAGGCCAGGTAGTTCCCCTCGGTCACCACCAGCCGGACCCCGGGCGCGACGACGTGCCGCGCGGCGACCGGCTCGTGCAGCGTCCGGTCGTAGTCCGGTACGTAGACGTCGCGCCCGGTGTCGCCCAGGACCCGGCGCAGCAGGGCCACGTAGCCGTGGACGTCGAAGCTCGGCTCGGAGCCCTTGCGGGAGGCGAGGCCGAGCCGGTCGAGCTGGGCGTTGGAGAGGTGGAAGCCGTCGAGCGGCAGATACGCGGCGCCCGCGCCGAGCTCGGCGACCAGGGCCCGCGCCAGCGTGGACTTCCCGGCACCGGGCGGCCCCGCGAGCCCGAGGAGGACCCGACCGGGCGCGGGGGCGGCATCGGACGCGGCGCCGGTCAGCCGCCAGGCGTCCGCGGCGAGGTCCGCGAGGTCCGGCACCTCCGCCACATCCATCACATCCGTCACGTCCTCCACGTCCGCCGGGGCCGGCGGGGGCGGCGGGGGCGATGGAGACGGTGGGGACGGCTGGGACGCCTGGTCTGGACCGGTGGAACCAGCTGGGCTCCGCATGTGTACGTGATCAGCGTTGGCCATGCCCCCTATGGAACGCCACCGCCACCTTCCCCGGGCCCCGGGCCCCGGGCAGGGCCCCACTACGGACCGTAAGCACTGAGCCGACTCCGCGTAGGCACACAGACCCTGCGACGCACGTCACATCCACTGGAATCCGCCGTACGCCCGGCCACCCCGCCCCTCCGCGCGGCCGGGTGGTCAGGAGCACCCTCCGACGTCCGGTAGAGTTATCCAGGTCAGCAGGCGCCGCTAGCTCAGTTGGTTAGAGCAGCTGACTCTTAATCAGCGGGTCCGGGGTTCGAGTCCCTGGCGGCGCACCGACAGCGAAGGCCCTCCGTTCCGACGGAGGGCCTTTTCGCTGTGCCCCACCGGACGGCACCCAGCCCGGAGGGGCACCCACACACAGCGCGACACCCACACACGGCGCGACACCCACACCCGCCCCGGCCCCTCCCCGCAGCCCACCCCCCATCTCCCCGGCGTCTCCCTGTCGACAAAGGCGACCGCTACGGTTGCGCCATGGCGCGGGACATCCAGGAGCGGATCAAGAAGCTCATCATCGACCAGCGGCTGCCCTCCGGCTCCGTGCTGCCCACCGAGCCGGAGCTGATGGAGCGCCTCGGCGTGAGCCGGAACTCGGTGCGCGAGGCGCTCAAGGCGCTCCAGGCCATGGGCATCGTCGAGATCCGCCACGGCTTCGGCACCTACGTCGGGCCGATGTCGATGGCCCCGATGATCGAGGGCCTCACCTTCCGCACCGTCGCGGGCCACTACCGCGGCGAGGACAGCCTGCTCCAGCTCCTGGAGCTGCGCGAGGCCGTCGAGACCGGGCTCATCGCGCGCCTCGCGGGCTCGCTGCCGCCCGCCGACCTGGCCGAACTCGACGCCCTCGTGGACCGCATGGACGCCGAGGCCGCCGGGCCCGGCGGCGAGGTGCGGGCCGAGACCGACCGCGCGTTTCACGCCACGCTCTACCGCTGCCTCGGCAACCAGCTCCTCGGCGAGGTCCTGGAGGCCTTCTGGGACGCCTTCCACAAGGTCCGCACCGACCTCGTCGACGTACCGCAGGACCCGAGGGTCACCTGCCGGCAGCACCGCGAGATCCTCGACGCGGTGCGCTCCTCGGACGTCGTACGGGCCGAGCGCGCCATACGCGAGCACTTCGGCAACATTCGTACCCGTTTGAGCGCCCCCGCCACAGCAGCGGTCCCCCGCCCCACATATGACCGGTAAGGCGCTTGATTCGCTCTTGCGATCATGCAAGGGCGCATAGAACCCTGACGTGAGGCTCGCGGGAGCCTCGGCTCTCACGGGGCGCGCGGCACGGGGCAGTGGGGGGAAGAGACACCGTCCGCGCGACGAGAGCCCTCCTGAGCGCCGGGACAGGGGGTCCCCGCGTTCATGAACGGATGCCGACGGGGGCATTCATGCAACCGGAAGGCCACCTTTCGCTGTCGGCGGGGGCGGCCCACCACGTGACGCGCCCGCGCGGGCCGAGGGGAGCCGGGGCGGGCGGGGACCGACGATGACGCGGGGGGCCGCGTGCGGGGGGATGACTCATGACGTCGACGCCGTCGGGTGACCGGAACGGGGACGGATCGCGGACCACCTCGTCGCACGCGCTCACGCGCACGGGCGGCCTGAGACGCCTCAAGAAGTCCCTGCCGCGCTACGACTACGAGCACTACAGCAGACTCGCCGGACCCCTCACCCAGCCCGACCCGGCCGAGCCCTACACGGTCCGGTACCGCTCCCTGCTGTCCCAGGAGCCGCACCGGATACGTGCCGCCCTGATGCTCGGCGCCGCCCCGCTGCTCTCCCTCGTCCTGCTCGGCTGGCTGCTCCAGCCCGAGCACTGGACGGAGCGCGACCACCCGGAGTACGCCTTCCTGCCCGTGCTCGACACCGTCATGCTCGTCTCGATCGGCCTGATCGAGTTCTTCCGCTGCATGAACGTCGTGTCGAACGCGCACGCCACGCTCGTCGCCCGCGACCCCGTGCCCGTGGTGCCCGAGACCGGCACCCGCGTCGCGTTCCTCACCTCGTTCGTGCCCGGCAAGGAGCCGATCGGGATGGTCACCAGGACGCTGGAGGCCGCGGTCGGGCTGCGCCACCGCGGGACGCTGCACGTGTGGCTGCTCGACGAGGGCGACGACCCGGAGGTCAAGGCGGTCTGCGCGCGCCTGGGCGTGCACCACTTCACCCGCAAGGGCGTCGCGCGGTGGAACCGGCCCAAGGGCCCGCACCGCGCCAGGACCAAGCACGGCAACTACAACGCCTGGCTCGACGCGCACGGCGACGCCTACGACTACTTCGCCTCCGTCGACACCGACCACGTGCCGATGCCCAACTACCTGGAGCGGATGCTCGGCTTCTTCCGCGACCCGGACGTCGGCTTCGTCATCGGCCCGCAGGTCTACGGCAACTACGACACGTTCGTCACCAAGGCCGCCGAGTCCCAGCAGTTCCTCTTCCACGCCCTGATCCAGCGCGCGGGCAACGCCTACGGCGCGCCCATGTTCGTCGGCACCAGCAACGCCGTCCGCATCCGGGCCCTGAAGCAGGTCGGCGGCCTGTACGACTCGATCACCGAGGACATGGCGACGGGCTTCGAGATCCACCGGCACCGCAACCCGGCCACGGGCCGCAAGTGGAAGTCGGTCTACACCCCGGACGTCCTGGCCGTGGGCGAGGGGCCGGGCGCCTGGACGGACTTCTTCACCCAGCAGCTCCGCTGGTCGCGCGGCACGTACGAGACGATCCTGAAGCAGTTCTGGAAGGCGCCGTTCTCGCTGCCCCCGGGACGGCTCCTCAACTACACGATGATGGTCATCTTCTACCCGATGTCCGCCCTCAACTGGATCCTGGCCGCGCTGAGCTGCGCCCTCTTCCTCGGCCTCGGCGCGTCCGGCGTGAACATCGACCCGGTCATCTGGCTCATGCTGTACGGCAACGCCTCGGCGCTCCAGATCGGCCTGTACGTCTGGAACCGCCGGCACAACGTGTCGCCGCACGAGCCCGAGGGCTCCGGCGGCGTCGCGGGCATGGTGATGTCGGCCCTGTCGGCGCCGATCTACGCGCGCTCCCTGCTGGACGCCGCGCTGCGCCGCAAGTCCTCGTTCGTGGTGACGCCCAAGGGCGACTCGACGAGCCCGGACACGCTGTTCGGCACGTTCCGCGTCCACCTGTTCTTCGTCGCGGTCTTCGGCGGCTCCGTCGCCGCGGCGTACACCTACGGCCACGCGCACCCGGCGATGGTCGTCTGGGCCACGTTCGCGCTGCTCGTCACGGCCGCGCCGATCTTCCTCTGGTGGTACGGCACGCACCGGGAGGGGGCGCAGCCGCCGCCGGCGCCCGCGGAGCCCCGGCACGCACCGGACCAGCAGGGCCTGCCGGTACGGCAGTTCACGCGCCCCGCGCCGCACGCGCCGCAGCAGAGGCCGAGCTGGACCGCGCACCCCGCGCCGCCCCCGGGCGCCGCGCACGGTGACACCATGCAGACCGCGGGGAGCCACGAGACATGACCGACCCCTCACGGCGCCGCCGGGCCCGGCGCATCGCCCTGGGCACCGCGGTGGTCCTGGTACTGGCCGGCCTGAACGGCCCCTGGCTGTGGCGCGTCGGCTCCGGGAAGTACCACGAGTACAGGATCAACCGGCCGGAGTACAAGGCGGAGAACGGCCACTGGAAGGTCGTCGAACTCCCCGAGGAGTACCGGCAGAACACCATCCACGCGTCCCTGCTGCACACCGGCAAGGTCCTGCTGGTGGCGGGCTCGGGGAACGACCAGGAGAACTTCGACGCCAAGAGGTTCGACACCCGGCTGTGGGACCCGGAGAAGAACACCGTCAAGCGGGTCCCGACGCCCACGGACCTGTTCTGCACCGGCCACACCCAGCTCGCCGACGGCAGGCTGCTCATCGCGGGCGGCACCAAGCGGTACGAGAAGCTGAAGGGGGACGTCACCAAGGCCGGCGGCCTGATGATCGTGCACAACGAGAACCCGGACAAGCCGATCACGCTGCCCGCGGGCACCCTGTTCACCGGAAGGACGAACGGCAGGACGTTCGTGTCGAAGGACCCGGTCGTCGTCGAGCGCGCGCGGAAGGTCTTCGACAGGCGGACGGGGAGGTTCCTGCGCAACGACCCGGGGCTCGGCCGCATCTACGTCGAGGCGCAGCGGAGCGGCGCGCGGTACGAGACCGGTACGCAGGACAACTACCGCGTGCGCGGCCTCACCGGCGCCGACGCCCGCAACACGTACGGCATCGCGCAGAAGCTCGCCCTCGACAAGAAGGACTTCCAGGGCATCAAGGACGCCTTCGAGTTCGACCCGGTCGCCGAGCGGTACGTCAAGGTCGACCCGATGAACGAGGCGCGCTGGTACCCGACGCTGACCACGCTCGCCGACGGCAGGGTGCTCTCCCTGTCCGGCCTGGACGAGATCGGCCAGCTCGTCCCCGGCAAGAACGAGGTGTACGACCCGAGGACCAGGAAGTGGGCGTACACCAGGAAGGTCCGCCAGTTCCCGACCTACCCGGCGGTCTTCCAGATGGCGGACGGCAGGCTCTTCTACTCCGGCTCCAACGCGGGCTACGGCCCCGACGACGTCGGCCGCGACCCCGGCGTCTGGAACCTGCGGACGAACACGTTCCGGAAGATCCCCGGCATGAGCGACCCGCACCTCCTGGAGACCTCCGCCACGGTCGAGCTGCCACCCGCCCAGGACCAGCGCTACCTGGTCGTCGGCGGGGGCGGCGTCGGCGAGTCCAGGAAGGCCTCGAAGAAGACCCGCGTCGTCGACCTGCGGGCGGCCCGCCCGCGCTTCGTGGACGGGCCCGAACTGGACAAGGGCACCCGCTACCCGCAGACGTCGATCCTGCCCGACGACTCCGTCCTGGTCTCCGGCGGCTCCGAGGACTACCGCGGCCGCGGCGGCTCCGACATCCGCGAGGCGCGCCTGTACGACCCGCGCGAGAACACCTTCGAGAAGGTCGCCGACCCGCACGTGGGCCGCAACTACCATGCGGGCTCGCTCCTGCTGCCCGACGGCCGCGTGCTGTTCTTCGGCTCCGACCCGCTGTACGGGGACGCGGCGGACTCGAAGCCGGGCCGCTTCGAGCAGCGGATGGAGATCTACACGCCGCCGTACCTGTACCGCGGCGACCGGCCCGCGCTCGGGGCGGGGCCCAGGACCCTGAAGCGGGGCGCGTCCGGCACGTTCCCCACGAAGGACGCCCCCTCCGTCAAGAGGGCCCGCCTCATCCGGCCCTCCGCCACCACCCACGTCACGGACATCGACCAGACGTCGATCGCCCTCGGCCTGAAGAAGTCCCCGACGGGCCTCACGGTCACCGTGCCGAAGAACCGCGCCCTGGTGGAGTCGGGCTGGTACATGCTCTTCGTGACCAACGAGAAGGGCGTCCCGAGCAAGGCCCGCTGGCTCCGGGTGCCCTGAGGCCAGCTCCCCCGGGGCGCACACCAACAGGCAAGGCCACCCGAGCCAGGCCCATGCGCTACCGATGCCCCGAGGCCAGTCTCCCCAGGGGCGCGAGGAACTGCGCGACCAGCCACGACGAGCCCGCAGACGCGTCTGCCGACACACCCACCAGACGCGTCTGCGGCACGTCCCCAATTGCTCGCGCAGGTCCCCGCGCCCCTGCAGGGCGCTCCCCTACAGGGCGCTCCTTCGCGCGAGCCCGAGTGCGTACTCGGGCCACCACTGCCCGGCCCGCGGCCCCCCGCGACACGTGCCGTCGGACTCCCCGGGCCGCTTGACCCAGAGGTACGCGGCGACCTGCGGGTCCCCGGTCCTGGTGGTGGGCGCCTCGCCCAGGCCCCGGCCAGGGGGGTTGCACCAGGGGTCCTTGCCCCCGCCGGTGTAGGGCCCGCGGCCGTTGCGGCTCGTGTCGACGACGAACGGCTTGCCGCCCAGCCCGGCCGACAGCCTCTTGCCGTACGCCTCGCTGGCCTCGGTGGTCTGGAAGTTGGAGACGTTCACCGCGAAGCCGTCGGCCCGCTCGGCCCCGGAGCGCCGCAGCGGCTCGTGCAGGGCGTCCGGGTGCGACCAGCCCGCGTTGCCCGCGTCCAGGTAGACCTTGGTGTTCTTCAGCGCGGTGAGCGTCTCGACGGCGCCCCGCAGGGCGGCGTAGCGCTCCTCGTGGAACTGCTCGGGGGTGCACCGGTCGACCATGTGCAGGACGGCGTCCGGCTCCAGGACGACCGTGGCGCGCCGGTCGCCGATGCCCCGGGCGACGCCGTCGATCCACGCGCGGTAGGCGTCGCCGTCGGCGGCGCCGCCCCGGGAGAACTGGCCGCAGTCGCGGTGCGGGATGTTGTAGAGGACGAGCAGCGCGTCCCGGCCGGCCTTCTCGGCGGCCTCGGTGAGGCCGCGCGCCTCCTCCTCGGGCCGGTCCGGCCCGATCCACTCGCCGACGGGCTGCTCGGCGATCTTGCGGATCTGCGCCGCCTCGTCCTTCCTGCCGTCCTTCTCGTACGCGGCGGCCTGCCGGGCCGCGCTCCCCTCGGGGTTGACCCAGAACGGGCCGGTGTCCGCGGGCCGCTGCCCCACCGGGCGGGTCGTGCGGTCCCGGTCGCCGTCCCCGTCGCCGCCGCCGTCGGACGAGCACCCCGAGAGCAGCAGCGCGGCCCCCGCGAGCACTGCCGCCACCGGCACCCCCCTGGCCGCGGCACCCCGCCCGCGACCTGCCTTGTTGCGGTACATCCACTCCCCCTCGGGTGCACGTTCCGTGGCTCAATCGTGGCACAACCCTGCGCAATCCCACGAGACCGTGACGTACCGGCCGGGGGACCATCTCCCCTTGCACACATGCCAGTTGGCGTCAAACTTGCCTAGGCCGACGCGGCCGCGCGCTCTAAAGTCGTAGGCACGGCCCAAGCCCCCGGCCGGAGGTGCGCATCCCGGTCCGCGCGCGCTGTCGCGCGCGCCGGGGCGTTGCGGGATGTGCGCGCGCCACTCCACGACCGACGGACCATCCGAAGCCTCCCCGCGCCGACGCCGGGTTTCTCCCGCAGCTCGAGCGTGCGCGACGGGAGGACCGGCCCGGTCGGCGACTCCGGGGGGAGCGGGTCGTTGACCGGGTCAGGTGGTGCCCGTCGACGGAGGGCGTACGCCCTCCGCGCGCGCCCGGCTCCGGGCGCGGCCTTTGGTTGACAGTGTCCATGACCACCTGCGACTCTCCGGGCGACAAGTCCATACGTCGAGGCGACGGTCGCCAGGAACCCGGTGTGACTCCGGGACGGTCCCGCCACTGTGACCCCACGCTCGGGCGTGGGGAAGTCAGGAACTGACCCCGTCGTCCTCCTGCCATGGGGCGTGGAAACCCCAGAAGGAGAGCCCGGTATGTCTGCTGCGCCCGCGCACACCGCTTCACACACCGACACCGCCGCGATACGGTCCGCGACCCTCGGGACCCGCGACTGGCTGCTGGCGGCGGGGGCCGTGATCCTCGCGCTGATCGCCCTGTACGCCGTCTTCATGGACAACGGTTCGCTGATCTCGGCGACCGGCGACTACCTCCACGAGTTCGCCCACGACGGCCGGCACCTCTTCGGTGCCCCCTGCCACTGATCGGGGCCGCGTCCGCCATGACCGCGTCCCCGCACCACGTTTCTTCCTCCCCGTCCCCGAACTCCCCGACCGCTCCCCGTTCCCCGATGTCCCCTGACTCCCCGGCCGCCTCCCCCGTGGCCTCCTCCCCCGTCCTGTCGCTGCTCGGCCGCGGTCTCGCGGCCGGGGGCCTGGGCGGGCTCGCCGCCGGGCTCTTCTCGCTGCTGCTCGCCGAGCCCCTGATGGACAGGGCGATCCGCGCCGAGGAGGCCCGCTCGCAGGCCCACGCCCACGACGACGCGGCCGCCGCGAACGCCGTGCAGCACCACGAGGAGCTGTTCTCGCGCTCGACCCAGCACGCGGGCCTGGTGGTCGCGCTGGTCGTCGCGGGCCTGGCGATCGGCGTGCTGTGCGCCGTCGCGTACGCGCTGGTGCACCGGCGCGACCCGCGCGCCGCGCCCTGGCCGAGAGCGCTCGCGTTCTGCGCCGCCGCGTTCCTCGCGGTCTCCCTCTTCCCGGCCCTGCGCTACCCGGCGAACCCGCCGGGCGTCGGCGACTCCGGCACCGTGGGCGACCGCCAGACGATGTGGCTGGCGGCGGTCGTGATCGGCGTGCTCGGCATGTTCCTGGTGTGGCAGGTGTACGTACGCCTCGCCGCGCGGCCGCAGCCGGTGCGGCAGCTCGCGGCGGCGGGCACGGCGGTCGCCGTCCTCGCGCTGCTGTGGACGCTGCCGGACAACCCGGACCCGGTGCCGGTCGACGCGACGCTGCTGTGGGACTTCCGGGTGCTGTCGCTCGCCTCGCACGTCGTGCTGTGGGCGGTGTTCGCGGCCGTCTTCGGCGGCCTCGGCCTGCGCGCCGTCCGCGGCGGCGCGGCCGCGCGGGAGGGCTAGCGCGCCGGGCGGCCGGGGCGCGGCGACCGGTCCGCGGTCACCGGTCACCGGGCCCCGGCCGTCCCGCCCGTCCGGACCGCCCCGGCCGCCCGCGGCCTCGCCCCGGCCTGCTACGGCCCCGCCACCCCCGTCAGGTAGGCGGAGACGACCACGTTCGCCGAGTACGTGCGGCTCGCGCGGTCGAAGCTGCCGCCGCAGGTGATGAGGCGGATCTCGGCGCGGCCCCGCTCGCGGGGGCCGTACGCCGCCCCGGCGTCGAAGTCCTCCCTGCTGAGCACCCGTACGTCGTCCACCGTGAACTCGGCGACCGACCCGTCGTCGCGCACCACCCCCACCTGCTGGCCCGGGCGGACCGCGCTGAGGTGGTAGAAGACGGCGGGCCTGCTCTCGGTGTCCACGTGCCCGACGAACAGCGCGACCCCGGCGGCCCCGGGCCGCACCCCGCCGCCGTACCAGCCGACGACTCCCGGCCGCGCGTACGACGGCGGGTCTATGGCGCCGTCCGCGTCCAGGCCGCGCGCCACCACCGGGGCCCGCACGCCGAGCGCGGGTACGTCCACGCGCAGGGGCCGGGCGGCGGGCAGCGGCTCGCGCGGGGCCGGCAGCTCGACCCCGGCGGGGCGGCCGACGGCGGCGACGTCGCCGGTGGTGGGGTCGGACAGGCCGCCGCGCACATCGGTGATCTCGTTGCCCCACAGCCACAGGCCCACCAGCAGCACGGCCCACGCCAGCCCCATGACGAGACGGCTCGTGCCGTGCGTGCCCCTGCCGCTGCCGGGCTCGGGCCCGCTCATGGTCAGTCCGAGCGGTGCCGGCGGACGCTGCGGAGGGCCACGGCGACGGCGGCGGCGCCGGCGAGCACCAGGCCGACGACCGCGTGCCGGGTGCCCGGGCCGGTCCCCTCGGCGACCGCGGCCGTGGGCTGCAGGTGCGCGGTGCCGCCGCCTCCGGCCCGTACGGGTGCCTGCGGCGTCGCCCGGTCCTGGCCGCCGCCGACCCGCACGGTGCCGACGCCCTGGTGCGGGTGCCCGTCGCAGATCACCGTGATCTCGTAGGTGCCCGTGAGCCCCGCCTTGACGCGGGTGGAGCCGGACAGCGTCTTCCCGCTGCCGCTGCCCGTCAGCTCGGCGTCCTTGGTGAACGCGCCGGACCCCGCCGACCCGGTCGTCCCCCGGCACCCCGAGACCCGCACCTCGACCTGCTCGCCCGGTACGGCGGCTTCCGGCGACACCTGCGCCCTGACCTGCGACTGGTCGTGCGCGACGGCCCCGCCCTGCACCCCCGCGAGCGCGCCCGCGAGAGCCAGGGCCCCCGCGCCACGCACGGCAAGCGAACATATACGCATGGTGAACCTCCTGTACCAGCAGATTCACGCGTAAGGCGGCATCCCGCATCTCGTGGGCAGCCGGGCGGTGCCGGGCCGGGGCGCGGTCCCGCTCACGACGCCGCAGGTCAGGAGGGTCAGATCCGGTCGACGAGGTCGGCGATCGAGTCCACGACCCTGGACGGCCGGTAGGGGTAGCGGTCGATGTCGGCGCGGGTCGTCAGGCCGGTCAGCACCAGGAACGTCTCCATACCCGCCTCCAGACCGGCGAGGACGTCCGTGTCCATCCGGTCGCCGATCATCGCGCTGGTCTCGGAGTGCGCCCCGATGGCGTTCAGCCCGGTCCGCATCATCAGGGGGTTGGGCTTGCCCGCGAAGTACGGCTGCTTGCCGGTCGCCTTGGTGATGAGGGCGGCCACGGCCCCCGTCGCGGGCAGCGGCCCCTCCGTGGACGGGCCGGTCTCGTCGGGGTTGGTGCAGATGAACCGGGCGCCGTCGTTGATGAGCCGCACGGCCTTCGTCATGGCCTCGAAGGAGTACGTCCGGGTCTCGCCGAGCACCACGTAGTCCGGCGCGTGGTCGGTGAGCACGTACCCGATGTCGTGCAGGGCGGTGGTCAGGCCCGCCTCGCCGATCACGTACGCCGTGCCGCCCGGCCGCTGGTCGTCGAGGAACCGGGCGGTGGCGAGCGCGGACGTCCAGATGTTCGCGACCGGCACCTCCAGGCCCATGCGCGTCAGCCGGGCCTGGAGGTCGCGCGCGGTGTAGATGGAGTTGTTGGTGAGCACGAGGAAGGGCCGGCCGGAGTCCCGGAGCTTCTTGATGAAGGCGTCGGCGCCCGGGATCGGCACGCCTTCGTGGATGAGCACGCCGTCCATGTCGGTGAGCCACGATTCGATGGGCTTGCGCTCTGCCATGCGGTGCACTCCTGCGGTCTGCGGTCTGCCGTGAAGCAAGCGGCTGGTGGGGCGCCGGAACGACGCTGTGCCGACGCCCCCAGCCTAGTCACGGCGGCGTGCCCGGGACCCCGGCGATCACCGGCGGATCCGATCACCGGGGCCCCGGTGCCGGGGGCTCCCGCGCGCCCGGGTCAGCTCCCGGTGGCGGACTTCCAGGCGTCCACGTAGGAGGTGAGGTTCTCGGAGATGTCGGCCCAGTCCGGCTCGAAGACCTCCACGCCGTCCATGAGCCTGTCCAGGGCGATCGCGTTCGCGTCGGTGGCCTTGACGTCCTTGCGGGCCGCGAAGCCGCCGCCGATCTCGCTGACCTGCCGCTGCGCCTGCCGGCTGAGCAGGTAGTCGAGGAACTTCTTGGCGTTGGCCTCGTGCGGGGCCTTGTGCACCAGGCCCGCGGCGTACGGCAGCGCGAAGGTGGTGGGCTTCTTGCCCTGCTTCGCCGGGAACCAGATGCCGAGGTTCGGCATGTCCTTGGACTGGGCGAAGTTCATCTGCACGTCGCCGTTGGCCACGAGGAGTTCGCCCTTGTCGACCTTGGGGGCGAGCTTGCCGGTGGAGGCGGACGGGCCGACGTTGTTCGCCTGGAGCTTCCCCAGGTACTTCATGGCGGGCTCCTTGCCGCCGAAGTCGTGCATGGCCTTGATCAGCACGGCCGTGCCGTCGCCCGCGACACCGGGCGTGGAGTACTGGAGCTTGTTCCTGTACGCGCCGCCGGTCAGCTCGTCCCAGGTCTTGGGGGCCTTGGCGCCCGTCAGCTCCTTCTTGTTGTAGATGAAGCCGAAGTAGTTGTTGACGACGGCGGTCCACTTGCCGTCGGGGGCCTTGTTCGCGCCGTCGACCTGCGCGGAGCCCTCGGGTTCGTACGCCTGCAACAGGCCCTTGGCGTCGGCCTGCTGGATGAACGGCGGCAGGGTGACGAGGACGTCGGCCTGCGTGTGGGACTTCTCGCGGACGGCGCGCTGCACCATCTCGCCGGAGCCGCCCTCCACGTACTTGACCTCGATGCCGGTCTTGTTCTCGAAGTCCTTGAAGACCCTGTCGTACCAGCCGTCGCCGTTCTCGCCCTTGAGGCCGTCGGCGCTGTAGACGGTGACGACCTTGGCGTCGGGGTCGGTGGAGCCGCCGCAGGCGGTGAGGGCGGTGGCGAGCAGGGCGCAGCCGCCGAGGGCGGCGAGCGCCCGGACGGGGACGTGGCGGGACATGACGTGTCGTACTCCTTACGGACAACCAGCGTGGAAGGGAGGGGCGGTCAGCGGTACGAGGCCCTGGTGCGGACGCGGGAGACGGCGAACAGGACGAGCAGCGTCGCCGCCATGAGGACCACGGCGAGGGCGGCCCCGGTGAAGGCGGCGCCCCGGTCGGTGGCGGCGTAGATCCGCACGGGCAGCGGGGTCCAGTCCGGCGGGTAGAGCATCACCGTGGCGCTCAGCTCGCCCATGGACAGGGCGAAGCACAGCCCTGCCGCCGCCGTCAGGGACGGCAGGAGCAGGGGCAGCTTGACCCGCCACAGGACGTACGCGGGCCGGGCGCCGAGGGACGCGGCGGCCTGCTCGTACGCCGGGTCGAGGCGGCGGACGGCGGCGGAGACGGACTGGTAGGCGAACGCCGTGACGAGGACGGCGTGCGCGAGGACGACGAGGGTGGACGTGCCGTTGAGGATCACCGGCGGCTTGCTGAAGGCGACGAGCAGCGCGAGCCCGACGACCACCGACGGCACGGCGACGGGCAGCATGAACAGCGCGTCGAGGACCCGCTTGCCGCCCTTGCCGAGCCGGGAGGCGGCGAGCGCCGCCCAGGTGCCCGCGGCGAGCGCGATCAGGCTCGCGCCGAGCGCCGTGAGCAGGCTGGTGGTCAGGGCGTCCAGGGACTCGCCCCGGGTGGCGGCCTCGTAGTGCTCGCCGGTGAACGCGGACGGGAAGGCCCCCGACCAGTGCCCGGCGAACGACGCCATGACGATGACGGCGAGCGGCAGCGCGAAGACCGGCAGGAACAGGACGGCGAACACCGCCCACAGCGCCCACTTGCCCTTGCGGCTATGCACCAACACGACGGCTCACCACCCGGTACAGGCCGTACAGGCCCACGGAGATCGCGATGTTGACGACGGCGACGACGCACGCCGCCGGGTAGTCGGACTCGAGCATGGCCTTGCCGTAGACGAGCGTCGGCAGCGTGGTCACGCCCTTGGCGCCGGTGAAGAGCACGATGCCGAACTCGTTCAGGCACATCACCAGGACGAGGCTGCCGCCCGCCGCGAGGGCGGGCAGCGCCTCCGGCAGGATCACGCGCCGCACGATCCGCGCGGGCCGCGCGCCGAGGCTGGAGGCCACTTCGAGCTGGGCGGTGTCGAGCTGCGAGAAGGCGGCGAGCAGCGGCCGCATCACGAACGGCGTGAAGTACGTGATCTCGGCGAGCAGCACGCCCCACGGCGTGGTCAGGAACTGGAAGGGCCCGTCGCCCGTGCTCCCGGTCGCGTCCGTCCACAGGCCGTTGGCCATGCCCTTGGTGCCGTAGATGAACAGCAGGGCGAGCGTGATCAGGAAGGACGGGAAGGACAGGAAGACGTCGACGAACCGGGCCACGGCCTTCCCGCCGGGGAACGGCACGAACGCGATGACCAGCGCGAGCGTGAACCCGAGCACCAGGCACCCGACGGTCGCCCCCACGGCCAGCCACACGGTGGTCCCGAGCGCGTCCCGGAAGGCCGCGGACCCGAACACGTCGGCGTACGGCTCCAGCGAGGTCCCCCCGGAGTCGGGCCGCACGGACTGCTGCACGACGAGGGCGAGGGGATAGAGGAACACGAGCCCGAGCAGGGCGAGGGGAGGGAGGGCCCAGAAGAGCGCGGGCACTCGGCGTACTCGCTCCGGGCCATCGTCCCGCTGCTCGCGCTGTTCCCGCTGTGGGCAGTCGTCCCGCTGGGCGAGTGGGGTCTCCCCTGCTCGAGCGGGATCGAGAGCTTGGGGACGGGTGGGCACAGCCCTCGGTGCCGCCCCGCCGTTCACCAGGCGCTCAGCGGGCCTACCCATCCCGCACCCCCGCGGCGAGCAGCACCCCGTCCTCCGGAGCGAAGTGCAGCACGACCTCCTCCCCCAGCGGGGGCGGCTGCCGCAGCTCCCGCACGTCGGCCTTCACCACGTGCCCCGCCACCTCCACGAACAGCCGGTGCGTGGCCCCCCGCCACTGCACCTCCGTGACGCGCCCGGTCAGGGCGTTGGGCCCCGGCCCGAGCCCCACCAGGTGCGGTCGTACGCACAGCGTGGCCGCGGCCCCGGCCGCCGCCCCGTCGGTGGCGACCTTCAGCTCGGCCCCGCCGAGGGAGACGGTCCCCTCGCCCACGGCCACCGGCAGCAGGTTCGCGTTGCCCACGAACGAGGCCGTGAACTCCGTGCGCGGCCTGCGGTACAGCTCCTGCGGCGTCCCGCAGTCCTGGAGCCGCGCCCGGTCCATGACGGCGATCCGGTCGGCCAGGGTCAGCGCCTCGACCTGGTCGTGGGTGACGTACAGGATCGAGACGTCGGGCAGCTCCCGGTGCAGCCGGGCGAGTTCGGCAAGCATCCCGGAGCGGAGCTGCGCGTCGAGCGCGGACAGCGGCTCGTCCAGGAGGAGCACGCCGGGCCGGATGGCGAGGGCCCGCGCGATGGCGACGCGCTGCTGCTGCCCGCCGGACAGCTCGCGCGGGTACCGCTTGGCGTACGCGCCCATGCCGACCATCTCCAGGGCGTCGGCGACGCGCCCCGGGATGTCGGCCTTGGGGGCCTTCTGCGCCTTCAGGCCGAACGCCACGTTCTCGTCGACCCGCAGGTGCGGGAAGAGCGCGTACTGCTGGACGACCATGCCGATGCCGCGCCGGTGCGGCGGCAGCGCGGTCACGTCCCGGTCACCGATGAACACCCGCCCCGACGCGGGCCGCACGAAGCCCGCGACGGCCCGCAGCGCGGTGGTCTTGCCGGAGCCGGACGGCCCCAGCAGCGCCATGACCTCGCCGGGCTCGACGGTCAGGTCGAGGGCGTCGAGCGCGGTGTGCCCGCCGTGCCCGCCGTACGTGACCGTCACGGAGTCGAACCGGATGCCGCTGTTCATGCCGTCGCGTCCCGGAGCAGGGCGGGCAGGTCCGCGACCGACGGCAGCACGTGCGTGGCCCCGGCGTCCGTCAGCGCGGCGCGGTCGTGCGCCCCGGTGAGGACGCCCGCGACGACCCCGGCACCGGCCCGGACCCCGCTGCGCATGTCGTACGCGGTGTCCCCGGCGACGGCGACCTCGCGTACGGAGTCGGCGGCGCGGGTGCGCAGGAACGCGGCGAGCACCAGGTCCGGGTAGGGCCGCCCGCGCCCGCCCGCGTCGGCGGGGCACAGGGTGAGGTCGGCCAGGTCCCGCCAGCCGAGGGCGGCCAGGATGGCGTCCTGGGTGACGCGGGCGAAGCCGGTGGTCAGGACGACCGTGCGGCCGTCGGCCCGGAGTTCCTCGATGGCCTCGCGGGCGCCGTCGACCGGGGCGACGAGCCCGCCGTCGACGAGTTCCCCGTACGCCTTCTCGAAGGCGGCGTTGGCCCGCCGGGCGAGGTCCTCGGCGCCGAAGAGGTACCGGAAGACGGAGATCTTGGACTCGCCCATGGTGGCGCGGACGTGGTCGAGCTTGGCCGCGTGGTCCGCGGAGCCGGGCTCGACGCCCAGCTCCCGGGCGGCCGCGGCGAAGGCCCGCTCGACCAGGCCGCCGTCGGCGACGGTGGTCCCTGCCATGTCGAGCACGGCGAGCCTGATGTGCGTACGCGTGGTCAATTCCCTCACCATCCCAGCTCGTTCGCGGTGTCCTCGGCGATCGCGGGCGAGCACGTCATGCCGCGCCCGCCGGGCCCGGTGACCAGCCACACCCCGTCGCGCACCCGCTCACGGTGCACGACCCGGCTGGTGTCGACGCACTGCGCGTACACGCCCGCCCAGCGGCGGCGGACCTTCGGCAGCGGGCGCCCGAGGAAGCCCTCGACGACCTCGGTGAGGTGGTCGTAGGGGTCCTCGACCGTGTCGAAGGCGAAGGGGTGCTCGTACTCGTGGGTGTCGCCGATGGTCAGGCCGCCGTCCGCGCGCTGCACCATGAGCAGCTGCATCCTGTGCGCGGCGGCGGTCGGGGTCTGCGCCTGCCCGGCGTTGAGCGCGTCCAGCTCCGGCGACCGGTACGCCGGGTAGTAGCGGAAGCTGTCGGCGTCGGCGACGGACGTGGTGAGCGGCTCGCCCAGCGGGTCGGTCTGCATCATCTGCAGCCGTACGCGGCGCACGGGCAGCTCGGGCGCCAGCTCGCGCACGAGGCCGCCGAGCCAGGCGCCGGTGCACAGCACGACCGCGTCGCCGGAGTGCACCGCGCCGTGGTCGTCGCGCACGGCGGCGGGCCCGACGACGTCGCGGACCTCGCGACCGGGCAGGAAGGTGTAGCGCGGGGACCTGAGCAGCTCCTCGCGCAGCCGGAGCTGGGCGGTGCGCGGCTCGACGGCGGCGTCCCGCTCGCACCACAGGGCGGCGGTGAACTCGCCGCGCAGCGCCGGGTTGACCGCGCGGGCCTCCTCGGCGGCGAGCAGCTTGTAGCCGCGGGCGGCGGCGTCGGGGCGGGCGCACGCGGCCTCGGCGACGGCGCGCTCCCGCTCGGTGCGCACCAGGGTCAGCGAGCCGTTGGCGCGGAAGCCGAGGCCCGGGACGCGGGCGCCGATCTCCTCCCACAGCGCGCGGGCGCGCAGCGCCGTGTCCAGCTCGGCACCGGCGGCGCGGCCGCTGACCCATATCTGCCCGAAGTTGCGCAGCGAGGCCCCCCGGGCCTCGCTCTCGCGCTCGATCTGTACGACCTCGTGGCCGCGCTCCACTGCGTGCCAGGCGTGCATGGTGCCCACCACGCCTGCTCCTACGACGATGACTCTCACGGCGGCAACGCTCCTTTCGGCGAGTGACCCGGCGGCGGCCGGGCGGCAACCAAAGCGTGAACGGCCGCGCAAGCTTGGACTAGACCCGTTATTTTCCCGTAACCGAATCGGAGGCCTTCGGCGCCCGGAAGGAGGCGGTTTCAGCCGAGATGCGTCGTGAACGAGAAGCGGTCACCCCGGTACAGCGTCCGCACCCGCTCCAGGGGCCGGCCCTCGGTGTCGCGCGACATCCGGTGCAGCAGCAGCATCGGCAGGGCGGGCGGCGTGCCGATGAGCAGGGCCTCGCGCGGGGTGGCCAGCACGGTCTCGATCCGTTCGTCCGCGTCGCCGAAGGCGATGCCCAGGCCGTCGCGCAGATACGCGTAGAAGGACGAGTCGGGGTCGAAGTCCGTGTCGAGGCGCGGCACCCGCGCCACGGAGACGTACGTGCTTTCCAGGCCCACCCGCTCGTCGTCGGCGAGCAGCACGCGCTCCATGTGCCAGGCCGGCTCGCCGGGCGCGGCCCCGATGGCGTCGGCGAGGGCGGCCGGGCAGGGGAAGCGGTCGAGCGAGATGAGGGTGCGGCCGGGGGTGCGGCCCTGCCGGCGCACGCCCTCGGTGTAGCTCGCGAGGGACAGCGGCTGCTCCAGTTTGGGCCCCGCGACGACCGTGCCGCGCCCCTGCCGGCGCAGCCTGCCTTCGAGCAGCAGCTCGCGCAGCGCCTGGCGCACGGTCTCGCGCGCCACCTCGTACCGCTCGGCGAGGTCCCGCTCGGTGGGCAGGGCCCGGCCGACGCCCAACTCCTCGACGAGTTCGGCGATACGGGCCTTGACGGCGTAGTACTTGGGGATGCGGCCGTGCTCGGGGATGCCGGAGCGAACGGGGGCGCCGGGCACCTGGTTCCGCAGGTGGGCCGGGGCGGCGGCGGTGTTCTCCTGGTGGTCCACGAGGGGGATCGTCGCACGGCCGGACGGCGGGACGGGACACAGGACGGGACACGGGACGAACGCGGGACGAACGCGGCGCGGGACGCGTGGGGGTGCGCGGGCCGGGCGGGGCCGGCGGTCAACGGCCGGGCGGTGCGGGGGCGGTGGGGGGCGGACGGGGCGGGCCGGGGGCGAGGAGCCGGAAAGTCGGGGAGGAAGGCCGGGCCGGGGGGCCGGGCCGGGAGGGCCGGGAGGGCCGGGCCCGTGCCGCCGTCCAGCGCGGGCCCGGCCCTGTCCGGCGGGTGGCGGGAGCGGCGGTGTCAGCGCCCTCGGGCCCGAAGGCGCCGGGCCCCCGCCACCAGGGCACCGCCGGCGAGGAGGAGGGCGCCGGCGGTGACCCCGAGCCCGCGCAGGAAGCGCGGGCCGGTCTGGGCGAGTTCGCCCGGGTACGGCCACGCGGAGCCGCCGTACCCGGCGATGTCGAACGGATAGTCGTCGGACTCCCCCACCCAGTCGCCGTCGTCGCCGCGGCGCTGCACGACGGCGGCGCTCGCCACGACGCGGTCGGGCGTGGTGTCGGAGGTGAAGGCGAGCCGCACCGGGACGGTCACCGCGCCGCCGGGCCGGACGGTGAACCCGCCGGTCCCGTCGCCG
Organism: Streptomyces sp. CC224B; assembly: GCF_030010595.1. Classification (NCBI taxonomy): domain Bacteria; kingdom Bacillati; phylum Actinomycetota; class Actinomycetes; order Kitasatosporales; family Streptomycetaceae; genus Streptomyces; species Streptomyces sp. CC224B. The sequence continues at coordinate 88,553 of NZ_JASCXL010000008.1, forward strand.
AGCACCCCGACCGTCTCCCCGCGCCCGCCGTCCTCGAAGTCCACGGGGTGCCAGCGGCCCTCGGCGCGGAACCCCAGCCGCACCTGCCCGGGCCGCAGCCGCCCCTTCCGGTCGACGAGGACGACGACGGGGTGGACGCGGTCGCAGGGGCGGGCGGCGGTGTTGACGAGCCGGAGCGACCAGCGGCCGTGCCCGCCGCCCGCCTCGTAGACGTCGGGGCCCTTGCGGACGCGGGCGGCGACGGGGAAGTCGGCCGGGGCGAGGGCGGAGCAGGCGGCGTCGCGGCCCGCCGGTCCGGCGTGACCGGCGGGCCGGGCGGGGCCGTGGTCCCGGGCGCGCTCGGGCAGTTCGGCGGGCCGGAGGCGGTCCGCCTGCTGTACGCCGCCCCACGGCGGGGGGTTCGCGGCGGCCACGGCCGCGGCGGGTACGAGCGCGGCGGCCGCGGCGGTGAGGCCTGTGGCCAGACGGCAGCGAAGTCGCATGCGGGACCTTTGCTCAACAGGGCGGGGCGGAGTGGGCGCGGGTCGAACTCACGCCCGGTCGGGCCCTGTTGCCCCGCCGGGAGGCAACAGGTCGTGGCCGAGACCTTGCCACGCGCGCGCACCGCCGTGCGGCCGCCACCACCCGTGCGGGCCGATTGTCCGCCGGAATACCCCCGAACGGCCCATCGGACCGCACCCCACCGCGCGCTCAGCCCCCATCCGCCCGGCCGAACAGAGGCGCCAGAACCAACTGCGCGGCACCCTCGGCGACCAAGCGCTCCCCACCAGGCGCGAGCGCGACCCCGACTTCCGTACGCGCGCCCTCCCGGTGGGCGCGCGCTACCGCGCCACCACCACCGGTGCGGGCCGACCCCGAGCGGCCGATCGGACCGCACCCCGCCGCGCGGTCAGACCCCGTCCGCCCGGCCGAACAGAGGCGCCAGAACCAACTGCGCGGCGCCCTCGGCGACCGAGCGCTCCCCACCGGGCGCGAGCGCGACACCGACCCCCGTACGCGCGCCCTCCCGGCGGGTGCGCGCGGCAACGACGGCCGCGACCCCGCGGACGAAGACGTCCCCGGCCGCGGCCACCGTGCGGCCGCCGAGCAGGACCCGGTCGATGTCGAGGAGCGCGACCAGGTTGCCCGCGCCGGTGCCGAGCACGCGCGCGGCCTCGTCCAGGTCGCCGCGCGCCACGGCGGCCAGACACAGCGCCTCCAGACAGCCCCGGTCGCCGCACTCGCACGCGGGCCCGTCCAGGAGCACCACGTGGTGGCCGAACTCCCCCGCGCCGGTACGGGCGCCCCGGTGGAGCCCGCCGCCGAGCACGAGCCCCGCGCCGAGCCCGGTGCCCAGGTGCAGATAGGCGAACGACTCCGCGCCGCCGCCGCTCAGCGCGAGCCCGAGCGCGGCGGCGTTGGTGTCCTTGTCCACGACGACGGGCAGCCCGAGCCGCGCCGCGAGCGCGTCCCGCAGGGGGTAGCCGTCCCACGCCGGGTAGCCGGTGACGCGGTGCAGCACGCCCCGCTCATGGTCCAGGGGGCCGGGCAGGGCCACCCCGACCCCGAGCACGGCGACCGGGAACCCTTCCGGCTGCCCGGCTCCGGGCACGTGGGCTTCCCGGCCTGCGGCGGGAGAGGCCCCTGGGGCGTCGCCCAACGGGGCGGCCGGGGCGGGGGTGGCTTTCGCCGGGGCGGCTTCGGCCTGGCCGGTCTCCGCCGAAGCACCCTCCGCCGCAGCGCCCGACACCGAAGCGCCCGACACCGAAGCACCCATCAGGCCACCCCCCACCGAGGCACCCTCCACCGGGCCACCCCCCGCCAAGGCGCCCCCCGCCAGCAACCGCACCTCCCGGGCCACCAGTTCCACCACCGCCTCCACCCCGGCCCCGAAGTCCACCGCCGTGCGCCGTTCGGCCACCACCCGGCCCGCCAGGTCCACCACCACGGCCACCAGCGCGTCCCGTTCCAGATGGACCCCCACCGCGCCCCCCGCGCCGGGCACCAGGCGCAGTACGGTCGCCGGTTTGCCGCCGGTGGACGCCCGCCGGCCGGCGTCCGTGACCAGGCCCTCCGCCCGCAGCCGCGCCACGATCTTGCTGACGCCCTGCGGGGTCAGCCCGGCCCGCTCCGCCAGCTCCAGGCGGCTCACCCCCTCGTCCCCGGCCACGCGCAGCAGGTCGAGCACGACCGCCGCGTTGCGTCCCCGCGGCGGCCGGGCGCGCACCCCGGCACCATCCCCGTCGCTCCCGCCCGGACCCCTGTCCGGACCCCTGCTCACACCCGTACCGACGCCCCTGTTCACCTCTCCATTGTCACCGCCGCTTGCACTTTGGCAACCGCGTTGCCAAAGTGGGTCGCATGACTCAAGGCAAGAACGACCTCCGCGTCGGCCTCATCGGGTACGGCCTCGCGGGCTCCGTCTTCCACGCCCCGCTGATCGCGGCCGCCGACGGCCTCGCGCTCGACACGGTCGTCACGTCGAACGCCGACCGCCAGGCCGCGGCGCGCGCGGCGGGCGCCGCGCGCACGGTGGCCTCCGCGGACGAGCTGTGGGACCGCGCCGACGACCTCGACCTCGTCGTGATCGCGTCGCCGAACAAGACGCACGTGCCGCTCGCGACCGCCGCGCTCAAGGCGGGCCTGCCGGTCGTCGTGGACAAGCCGCTCGCGGCCACCGCCGCCGAGGCCAGGGGCCTCGCGGCCCTCGCCGAGGAGCGCGGTCTGCTCCTGTCCGTCTTCCAGAACCGCCGCTGGGACAACGACTTCCGTACGCTGCGCGAGCTGATCACCGACGGCGCGCTGGGCGAGGTGTGGCGCTTCGAGTCCCGCTTCGAGCGGTGGCGCCCGCGGCCCAAGGGCGGCTGGCGCGAGTCCGGCGACCCCGAGGAGATCGGCGGCCTCCTGTACGACCTGGGCAGCCACGTCGTCGACCAGGCCCTGGTGCTGTTCGGCCCGGCCACGCGCGTGTACGCGGAGGCGGACGTCCGCCGCGCCGGCGCCGAGGCCGACGACGACACCTTCATCGCGGTCACCCACGCGAGCGGCGTCCGCTCCCACCTGTACGTCAGCGCCACGGCCGCCCAGCTCGGCCCGCGCTTCCGGGCGCTCGGCTCGACCGCGGGCTACGTGAAGTACGGCCTGGACCCGCAGGAGGCCGCGCTGCGCGAGGGCCGGCGGCCCGGCGGGGCGGAGTCCTGGGGCACGGAGCCCGAGAGCATGTGGGGCCGCCTCGGCTCCGGCGAGTCCCCGCTGACCGGCGGCGGGCGCCCCGTGCCCACGCTGCCGGGCGATTACCCCGCGTACTACGCGGCGGTGGCCGCGGCCCTGCGCGGCGAGGGCGACAACCCCGTCACCGCGCACGAGGCCGCCGCCGCGCTGGACGTCCTGGAGGCCGCGCGCCGCTCGGCCCGCGAGGGCGTGGCGGTGGACCTGTGACGCGCCCGGCGACGCCCGCCGCCCCTTCCGTCGAGGAACTGGAGGAGCAGGAGCGGCGCCTGACCCTGCCCCGGTTCACGTACGACGACGCGTGGGCGCTCGGCTGCCTCCTGGTGGAGCTGGCCCGCGAGCGCGGCGCGCCGGTCGCGGTCGACATCCGGCGCGGCGGCCAGCAGCTCTTCCACGCGGCGCTGCCCGGATCGGCTCCGGACAACGACGCCTGGATCGACCGCAAGCGCCGCGTCGTCGAGCGCTACGGCTCGTCGTCGTACCTGGTGGGCAGCAGGTTCCGCGCCAAGGGCACGACGTTCGAGGACTCCTCGCGCCTCGACCCCGACCGGTACGCCGCGCACGGCGGCTCGTTCCCGATCAGGGTCGAGGGCGCGGGCGTCGTCGGCGCGGTGACCGTCTCGGGCCTGCCCCAGGTCGCGGATCACGCGCTGGTGGTAGAGGCCCTGGAGCGGTTCACCGCGTCCTGACGCCTACGGACGGTGCGCCGCCCGCCTCACTCGTACCCGCCGGACCTGCGGCGGCGTACGGTCACCAGGACCGTGACACCCGCCGCGACCAGCGCCGCCCCGATCCCGCCGACGAGCGCGAGCTCCCCGGACGAGGTACCGGTACGCGCCATCTCGTCGGGGTCCTTCGTCGGCCGCGGGTGCGGGTGCGGATGCGTGGGCGTGTGCGACGGAGTGGGCTTCGGTCCGTCGCTGTCCGACGGCGACGGCCAGGGGTCGTCACTGTCGTCGGGTGAGGGCCAGGGGTCATCGCTGTCGTCGGGCGAGGGCCACGGGTCGTCGCTGTCGTCCGGGAACGGCCACGGATCGTCACTGTCGTCCGGGGAGGGTGACGGGTCGTCACTGTCGTCCGGAGACGGGGCAGGCGTTGGGTCATCGCTGTCATCCGGGGACGGAGACGGCGTCGGGTCGTCGCTGTCATCCGGAGACGGGGCGGGCGTCGGATCGTCACTGTCATCCGGAGACGGAGACGGAGACGGCGTCGGGTCATCGCTGTCGTCCGGAGACGGCGACGGCGTCGGATCGTCGCTCTCGTCCGGAGACGGGGCAGGCGTCGGATCGTCACTGTCATCCGGAGACGGCGATGGCGAAGGCGTCGGGTCATCGCTCTCATCCGGAGACGGTGAAGGCGAAGGCGAAGGCGTCGCGCACGACGGCAGGTCCCCGGTGAAAGGGTAGTTGTGGAACTCCTGACCGCCCCCGGCCGCCGAGGTGTGGGTCAGCGAGCCCACGGTGAAGAAGCGCCCGTTCATGCCCGGCATCCGCACGGTGGCGGTGCTGCCCGCCGAGCCCACGAGGACGCTCCCCGCGAACTGCGCGGAGCCGTTGAACTGCACGTCGGAGGCGTCGGGGAAGTTCCACAGGAGCCGCTCGCGCAGCCCGCCGGGGAATCCGTCCACCCACGTGTTGATCTGGCGCGCGTCGCCGTAGAGGTTGACCAGGACGGTGGCCCCGGCCGGGATGTCGGTGAAGCTGATGCCCTGCGTACCACCGCCCGAACTGGCCAGGTCGCGGTCGACCTCGAAGACCTGGAGCGCGGAGGTGCCGTCGCCGTGGAAGACGGTCGCGGCGCTGCTGTAGGTGACCGTGCCGTTGGCCTCCCGGCGCCCCTCCCCGTCGTACGCGTAACAGCGGCTGGCCGCGGTCAGCCGCCCCGGCAGCGCCGCGTACGGGTCGGCGGCGCCCGGATCGCGGACGGCTCGCGGGATGACCGTGCCGCTGAGGTCGTCCCCGTACGTGACGACGCCGCTGACCGAGCCCTCCTCGGCGAGCAGCCGCTGGCCGGGGGCGACGGTCACGTCGTCGCCCGCGGTGAGGAAGTCGGAGCCGTTGGGCGGCGGCACGCGCGAGCCGACCCCGGCGACGCCCACGTTGTAGACCCGCGAGGCGCCGGGCCGCTTGTTCATGTCGAAGTCGCCGAGCACGACGACCTTGCCCTCGGCCTCGGCCGCCGCCTCGCGGACGCGCATGTCCTCGCCGACGAAGATGTTGATGTTCTCGTCGCGGCCGGTGACCGGGCCGTTGTTGACTGCCGGGTACCGGTCCGGGCAGGCGGAGCCCTTGCACGGGCCGAGGCCGCCGGGCAGCGGGTCGGCGACACCCTGCCCGGCCGGCCCGCCGACGACTGCCGCGACCGCGACGGCCACGACAGCCGCTAGATACGCTGAGCTTTTTCTTCGCATATACGGAAATATGCGTAATGCGGACACGGCTGCGGGGAGACACGCTCGGCACGGCCCCCATTGGGCCGATCGGCGGCGGGCCGGAACGGAACCCCCGCGACCCGCTCCCGCCGGGCGGCGTCACGTCCGGTTCCGGCCCCCGCCGGGCGGCGGCGTCAGACCGGTTCCGGCCCCCGCCGGAGGGGGCCTCAGGCCTGCTTCAGCTCCTGCCGCTGCCGCCCGAGCCCCTCGACCTCCAGCTCCACCACGTCCCCGGCCCGCAGGTAGGGCTTGGGCTCCGGTCGGCCGAGGGCGACCCCGGCGGGCGTACCGGTGTTGATCACGTCGCCCGGGTACAGCGTCATGAACCGGCTCACGTACCGCACCACTTCCGCCACCGGGAAGATCTGCCGGGCCGTCGTGCCGTCCTGTTTCAGCTCGCCGTTGACCCACAGCCGCAGGGACAGGGCCTGCGGGTCCGGCACCTCGTCCGCCGTCACCAGCCAGGGGCCGAGCGGGTTGAACGTCTCGCAGTTCTTGCCCTTGTCCCAGGTCCCGCCGCGCTCGATCTGGAACTCGCGCTCGGACACGTCGTGCGCCACCGCGTAGCCCGCGACGTGCCGGAGGGCCTGCTCGGCCGAGTCCAGGTAGCGCGCGGTCCGCCCGATGACGACCGCGAGCTCGACCTCCCAGTCGGTCTTGGCCGAGCCGCGCGGTACGAGCACCGTGTCGTTCGGCCCCACCACCGTGTCCGCCGCCTTCAGGAAGACGACGGGCTCGGCGGGCGGCTCGGCCCCGGTCTCGGCGGCGTGGTCGTGGTAGTTCAGGCCGATGCACACGACCTTGCCGATCCGCGCCACCGGCGGCCCGATGCGCAGCCCGTCCGCGGCGAGCACGGGCAGGTCCCCGGCGTCGGCGGCGGCGCGGACGCGGGCGAGCGCGGCGTCGTCGGCGAGCAGCGCGCCGTCGATGTCGGCCACGACACCGGACAGGTCGCGCAGGGCGCCCGCGGCGTCGAGCAGCGCGGGACGCTCGGCGCCCGCCGTACCGACTCGCAGCAGCTTCATGGTGTGTCTCCCTTGGTCGAGCCCGGCCCGGCCGATGGAGGTGCGGCACCACCGGAGGTTCGGCTGATCCTCCAAGCTCGCCGTCCGCCCCGCAAGACCCCGTTCATGTACTGGACCGGCACCTCCGGCACCCCGGCAGCCCTGGCAGCCCTGGCAGCCCTGGCACCCACGGCACCGGCGCCCCCGGCAGCCCGCACCGGCCTCGGGCCACGCGGCCCCACCGCCTTCAGGCCGCGCCGCCGACCGCGGTCCCCGCCGCCCCGTGCGGCATGTCCCGGTACAGCACCGCCCGCTCCACGGCGCTCCAGGTCGTGGAGGTGACGACGTACAGGGCGGCGGCGAGCGGCACGAACGCCACGGTGGCCAGCGTCACGAAGGACAGGAAGGGCATGAACTTGGTCATCGCGGCGACCGCCTCCGCCCCGGGCGCCTGCTCCCCGCCCGCCGGCAGGCCCGTGCCCGCGAGCTGCTGCTTCGTACGCCGGTAGTTGAAGGTGGCCACGGCGGCGACGAGCACGAAGAGCACCAGGTAGACGAGCCCGGCCGGGCCGAAAACGCCGCCGTCGCCGAGCGCGTCGGCCCAGCGCCCGCCGAGCGGGGCGGCGAACAGCTCGTGGCCGAGCAGCTCGTTGGTCTCGCCGCCGATGCGGGAGCTGGAGAACAGGTGGTAGAGCAGGAAGAAGACGGGCGCCTGCAGCAGGCTGGGCAGGCATCCGGCGAGCGGTGAGACCTTCTCCGCGCGGTGCAGGTCGAGGACCGCCTTCTGGAGCTTCTCCGGGTTCTTGGCGTGCTTCTTGCGCAGGTCGGCGATCTGCGGGGCGAGCCGGGCACGCGCCTTCTGACCGCGCGCGGCGGCCCGCGAGAGCGGGTGGACGAGCAGGCGTACGCAGGCCGTGACGGCGACGATGGCGGCGGCCATCGCGGAGCCGTGGAAGAGCGGGGCGAACAGGTCGGCGAGGTCCGCGACCAGGTCGGCGAAGAAAGACATGGGTGAGCCCTCCGGGGGGTCTCGTCGTGCCGGGGGAAGACGTGCTGATCGGCAGGACGACCCGCGCGGGGGTCCGGGGAAAGGGGCGGAGCCGGGGTCCCTACGCGGCCGTCAGGAGGGGACGGCCGGGTGCTCGCGGACGCGTGCGGCCCCGGGCGTCGGGGTCGCGCTGCGGCAGGAAGGCGGTGCGCCGCTCGCGGTCGCGGATGGCGGTGCGGACGCGGGTGCGGGGCACGGCGGGCGCGGAGCGCGCGGCGAGCAGGGAGCACAGCGCGAGGGCGGAGCCCGCGGCGGCGGTCGCGGCGAACGCGACGGCGGCGGTGAGGCTGCCGGTGTCGACGAGGACGGTCTCGACGAGGAGGACGAACAGCATCAGGGCGGGCCGCAGGGCCGTGCCCCAGCGCTTGACCAGCTCCGTGACCAAGGCCGCCCCCTCTCCGCTCTCTCGTCCGCTCTCCCGGCCCCGCCGGGTCCCGTCCGGTTTCCGCCGGGTCCCACCACTCGAGCACCGACCACTCGAGCATCGACTACTCAAGCACCGATCACTCGAACACCGATCACTCGAACACCGGTGTGCTCCCGCGGGCACTTCTGCTGTTTATACAGGATCGGGCACGAGCGGCTGAAGCAGGCGTCGGGGGGCCAGGAGCGCCCGGCTGACCGGATCGCTCGGTTCCGGATCGAGCCCGGGGCCGGGCAGCATCTCGACGTCCTCCACGGGCACGAGGAGCCCGCAGGCCGGGCACTCCCCCGCCACCCCCAGCTCCGTCCCGCACGTGACGTGCCGGAACAGGCGCAGCGGCGCGGTGTCGCCGAAGGTGTCGCGGCCCCAGGCGCCGAGGGCGCGCAGGGCGGGCCACAGGGCGCGGCCGCGCGCGGTGACCACGTACTCGTGGCGGCGGGGCGCGTCCGCGCAGGGCCGCTTCTCCAGGACGCCCGCGTCGGTCAGCGTCTGGAGCCGGGCGGCGAGGACCGCGCGCGGGATGCCGAGGTGGACGAGGAAGTCGTTGTAGCGCCGGACGCCGTAGAGCGCGTCCCGCACGACGAGCAGCGTCCAGCGCTCCCCGACCACTTCGAGCGCGCGGGCGATGGAGCACTCCTGCGTCGCGTAGTCCTTGCCGAGAGCCATGGCCCCACTGTAACCACTTTTACCCATGACTGGTTCATTCATTGAACTTATGCCTGCTACGGTCACCGCACATCGCAAGTTCGATCAACGAACCTGACAGGACTCGTCGGCGCGTGCGCCTCACCGCGCGCCTTCCGAAGGGGCACTCACCCATGCCACGCCCAGTCACCTCCACGACCGTCACCTCCACACCGGTCACCTCCACGGCGGCCACGCCCGCCGCGCCCGCCGCGCCCGCCACGCCCGCCGCGCCCGCCACGGCCCCGGCGCCCGCCGGGGCCGCCGCGGGTGCCCCGGCCCGCACCCTCGCCCTGACCAGCGCCGCGACCTTCATGGCCCTGATGACGTACACGGCCCCGATGGTCACGCTCTCCGACACCGCGGCCGCGCTCGGCACCTCGCTGTCCGCGCAGGCCTGGCTCCTCAACGGCACCCCGCTCGGGCTCGCCGCGCTGCTCCTCGTCGCCGGCAGCCTCGCCGACGACTACGGGCGCCGCCGCGTCTTCCTGTACGGGACGTACGCGCTCGGCGTCACCACGGCGCTCGGCGCGCTCGCCACCTCCACCTGGATGTTCACGCTGGCCCGCGTGGTCCAGGGCGCCGCGAGCGCCGCCGTCCTCGCGGCCAGCCTCGGCCTGCTCGCCCAGGCCTACCCGGCCGGGCCCGGGCGGATCCGGGCCACCGGCGTCTGGGGCGCGTGCGTCAGCGGGGGCATCGCGCTCTCGCCGGTCGTCTCCGGCGCCCTCGCCACGCTCGCCGACTGGCGCCTGCCGTACGCCGTCATGGGCCTGGCCACCCTCGGCGTCGGCGTGCTCGGCCCGCGCGCCCTGACCGAGTCCCGGGCGCCGCGCCCCGGACGGCCCGACCTCGCGGGCGCGGTGACCTTCGGCCTGGCCCTGGTCGCGCTGCTCGCGGCGCTCACCCTGGGCCGCGACGGCTGGCTGCGGGCCCCGGTGGGCGTGCTGCTCGGCCTGTCCGCCGCCCTCCTGGCCGTGTTCACGTACGTGGAACGCCGGGCGCGCACCCCGATGCTGGACCTCGGCCTGCTGCGCCGCCCGCTGTTCCTCGCCTCGACGGCGGGCGGCCTGTTCACCGGCCTGTCGGTGATCGCCCTGTTCAGCTACCTGCCGACGGTGCTCCAGCACACCATGGGCCTGACCGCGATGGACACGGCCTGGCTGTTCGTGCTCTGGTCGGGGACCGGTTTCCTCGTCGCGCTCCAGGCCCGGCGCCTCGCGGGCCGCGTCACCGCGCGGCACCAGCTCGCCGCCGGGTTCCTGCTGCACGCCGTCGCGGCCGTGACGATGCTGGGCGCGGCCGCGGACAGCTGGCCGCGGCTGCTGCCGGGGTTGCTGGTCTCCGGCGCGGGCAGCGGCCTGCTGAACGCCGCCCTGCCGCTGCTCGCCGTCGAGTCGGTGCCGCCGGGGCGCGCCGCGATGGGCTCCGGCGCGGGCAACACCGCCCGCTACATCGGCTCGGCCGCGGGCGTGGCCCTGATGATCGCGGTGTCCACCGCCTCGGGCTCCTCGCCCGCCGCCCTCGCGCACGGCGCGGACGTGGCCCTCGCCGTGTCGGCGGGCCTCGGCGTCCTCGCCGCGCTCACCGTCGTGCTGCCGCGGGACCGGCGCCGCTGACGACCGCGCCCTCTCCCTCCTCCTCCGCCCCGGCCGGATCACGGGCGAGCACCTCGCCGTCCGGCCGGGGGTCGCGGTCACCGGGGCCGACGCCCGACACGACCAGGGCGACCACCAGGTTGGCGCCGAGCGCCACGATCCCGGCGTTCACGCCCCACACCGGGTCGCGGTCGGTGAAGACCAGGCCGCACACGACCGCGACCCCCACGACGAGCCCGCTGACGGCCCCGGCGAGCGTCAGGCGCCGCCACACGAGCCCGAGCAGCAACATCGGGACGAGCTGGGCCATCCCCTCGTACGAGATGAGCGAGAGCCGCACCAGGGTGTTGGGCGTCGCGTACGTCAGGACGAGCGCGAGCGTCCCCGCCGCCACGACGACGCCCTGCGAGGCCGACTTCTGCCGCGCGGGCGAGCGCCACCGGGGCAGCAGCGACAGCACGCTGCTGCCCCACATCGTCCCGATGACCAGCATGAACACCGCCATCGGCACGATGGACGACAGCGCGGCGGCGACCCCGACGACCCCCACCGCCCAGGCGGGCAGCGAGTCCACCACCAGCTCGAACAGCGCCAGGTTCGACCCGGCCCCGGTCAGCCCCGGCACCACGAACAGCGCCGCGAGGCCGAGCAGCATCGGCACGAAGAGCAGGACGTTGTACGCGGGCAGCCAGATGGCGTTGCGGCGCAGGGCGTCCGCGCTGCGCGCGCCGAGGTACCCGGCGACGGTGGTCGGGAAGATCACCACGGTGAGGGCGTTGAGGAAGGAGGTCGTGGCGAACCACGCCTGACCGTACGGCGAACCGCCGTGCCCCGGCAGCGTGAGCCAGTCCCGCTTCTCGTTCACCACCCGGTCCAGGAAGTCCCCGTACCCGTCGAAGTAGTGCAGCGGCACGTACACGGCGAGGAACGCGAGCGTGCCGATGACCAGCACGTCCTTGAGCACCGAGACCCAGGCGCTGCCGCGCAGCCCGCTCACCACGACGAACCCGGTGGTGACGGCGAACCCGATGAAGTACGCCCAGTTCAGGCTGATGGCCCCGTAGGAGATGGTCGACACGACCACGCCCATCCCCGTGATCTGCAACTGGATGTACGGCAGCAGGAACACGGTCACCAGCACGGCGATCCCCGCCCCCAGCCAGGGCCGGCCGAAGCGGTGGGCCACCATGTCGCTGATGCTCACCAGGCCGTGCCGCCGCGCGTACTCCCAGAGCAGGGGCCCGACCACGTACCCCACGGCGTACCCGCAGGACATGTACGCGACGACGTACAGGACGGGCGCGCCGAAGTTGTACCCCCAGCCCGCGGCGCCCAGATAGCTGAAGCTGGTGTACCCCTCGCCCGCCATCAGCACCCAGATGAACACGGGCCCCAGCGACCGCCCGCCCACCGACCACTCGGCGAGCCCGCCCTGCCCACCGCGGCCCTTGACGGCGAGCAGCCCGAGCACGACGGTGCCGACCATGAACACCCCGAAGACGGAGGTGGCAACGACAGTGTTCACGCCTCCCCCTCCCGGCTCTTCCGGCTCCTTTGGTCCCCGCGATACGTGAGCCAGACGGCGACGGGGGTGAGGAGGGTGGCGGCAAGCAGCCACACGAACAGGAAGGGCAGCCCGAACACGACGGGCTCGACCCGGTTGGCGAACGGCAGCGCCCCCAGATACAGCACGAAGGGGACGAGCAGCCAGAGCAGATGCGGCCGACGGCGAATGATCACGGGGAGGCAGCCTACGGGGGTGCGCCTGGGCGGGGGCGGGGTGGGAAGGGGACGCGAACGGGAACGGGACGCGGAGGGGAAGGGACGGGGACGGGGACGGGGACGCGAGTGGAACAAGGGTGGAAAGGACCTGGGAGACGGCGCGACACCGGACCACACCGGGGTCGCGGCCCATACACCCCACCCCGCGAACGGCAGTACGGTGTCACCCATGCGCCCCGACACGCCTGCCGACCACGTCGACCACATCGCCGAAGCGGAGCGCCTGGAGCGCACCGCGGGCCTCTACCCCGAGGACGCGGAGCACCTGCTGCTGCAGGCCGCGGCCCACCTGGAGCTGGCCGACGCCCGCGACCGCGCGACGACGCTCTACGACAAGCTGCTCTCCCCGTCGGCCCCGCACCCGCCGGAGAACCCCACGCTGATCCGCGCGCTCAAGGCGGCGAACCTGTGGGAGTACGGACACGAGGCGGAAGCGCGGGCGATCATAGAGGGCGTACGGGGCTCGCGGCCGTCACAGGCCGCGCCCTGGGTGATCGTCGCGGAGGCCCTGGAGGCCCACGACGAGCTGGACCAGGCCCACGCGACCTTCTCGGAGGCGCTGGACCGCCTGCTCCCCGACCCGGACCTGGACCCGCCCTACGCGACGCACCCGCTGCTCTACGGCCGCCACCGCGTACGCCGCCTGCTCGGCGCGCCGCACGACAACTGGGACGAGCGGGCGGACCGCGTCCACCGGGCCCGCGCGGCGGCGTCGGGCCGCACGCCGGTGCCGCTGGACGAACTCCACGACCCCAAGCGCGTCTGGTCCCTGGGCTCCGAGAACCCGGAGGAGATCCGCGCCGAGATCACCCGCCTCCAGGCCGAACTGGGCACCTTCCGCGAGGCGTTGTCCCGCCCCTTCCCGGTGGCGGTCCTCCACTGGCCGGCACCGGAGCTCACGGAACTCCTCACGGCGTACCCGGACCTGGAGACGGAGTACCCCTCCCACGAGGCCCACCTGGCCACCATAGAGTCCTCCCTCCGAGAACTCTCCGCCTCAGGCACCCCCAACCTCGGCATCGTCACCGGCACAGTCCCCTCCTACGAGGCCTTCGCCGCATCCGAGGGCACCTCCCCCTCGGACGCAACACTCCTCCCCCAGTACGCAACGACCTTGGCGGCCCGGGGTCGGGCCGTGGGATGGCCACCGCGGGGGGATGAGGCTTGCTGGTGCGGGTCGGGGCGGATTTACGGGGCTTGCCACGGGGGCAGATAGCGATTTACAGACGCCATCAGCGCGAAACTTCTTTCAACAGCAGCAGATCAGAAAGCGAATAGTCAGCATGCCACGGCTCATACTTCTGCCTCCCGGTGAGACATGCGCTAATAGCGATGCCGGGGAGCACCAACTGCTCGCGCCTGCTGACGACAATGAACTGCAGTCTGTCGCAACCTGGTTGAGCGGGCGCCCGGTCGCCGAGGCCTATACGGACGCCATCCGGAACTCGATTGACTACGTGCTAGATGGCGGCAGGACGGGGCGCTTCGACCTGATGTCGCCAGAGGTACACCCGGGCGAGCGTGCTTCAGTGGGGGCCAAGCTTGAGTACGAGATCCTACGCATCTTCGAGCTGCCGAAATCGAAGCCGCTAGACACTCTCATCGCTGGCGTTCCGGTCGACATCAAAGCAACTGTCGGTGATAACTGGGCTATCCCTACGGAAGCTCACTGCCAGATATGCATCTGCACCCAGATACAGCTTAAGAAGAACCGGCACAGGTCGTGGCTCGTCCGCGCCCACAGGTCCTGGCTATACCGAGGCAAGGGGAACAAGGACCAGAAGCGTGGACTGGCTGTCCACGCACGCGATCACTGGAGCATCCCGCTCTATGACTGGACGGAACTGCCCGTCAATCCGCTCCGCTTCTTGACGGATGAGCAAGTATCACAGGTGCTGGCAAAGAAGCCGGGCCAGGTGCGGCGTATGCTCAAGATGTTCCATTTCCTAGAAGGACACATCATCCCGCGGAACGTCTTCCTCACTGTGGGAGCCGGAAAGCAGGACCCGATGCGGCGCGCCCGGCAGCTACGAGACCTTGCCGCGCAGGAGGGGCTCACCGTCCTGTGCGGCACTTGGGTTGAGTCGCGAGATCAGGCAGCCGCTCGCGGTATCACTTTGCGGCCCGGCGAGTGGATCGCTCTGCGTGAAGCCTCCGATGACGGCACTGAAGCAACGACCCTCGACTTGACCAGCTAAGAGACACTAGGAGCGATGTCAGTGTCCGTCTCTGATGACTGGACCCCGCCCGAGGGTTCGTGGGCGTCTTCTGCCGCCCGGCGGAGGAACATGCAAGCCATCCGCAGCAGAGACACCAAGCCGGAGCGGCTGATCCGCCGACTCCTGCACGCGCGGGGGCTTCGGTACCGCGTCGCGGCCAAGCCACTGCCCGATTTGCGCCGGACCGCGGACATCGTCTTCCGGCCGGTGAAGGTTGCCGTCTTTGTCGACGGCTGCTACTGGCATGGCTGTCCCGAGCACTATGTGCCGCCAAGGACTAACAAAGGCTACTGGTCAGGCAAGGTGGCGGGAAACATGGCTCGCGACCGGGACACTGACCAGCGTCTCAGGGAAGCAGGGTGGGAGGTTCTCCGCTTCTGGGAGCACGAGTCACCCGACGAGTGCGCGAGCACTGTCTTCCGCATCGTCCTCGAGCGACGGGAAGCTCTCCTGGCGGAAAGACCCGGGCGCCTCAAGTGACGGGTCTTCCTCAGGTTCATATTCCGGATACGGATCCTCAAGTAGGGGACCAGTCCGCGACAGCGCCTCCCGCAGGCTGCACCCGACTGCGGCTGCAACCGGTGGCGGAAACGCATTCCCGACCTGGCGGTAGCGCGCGGTTTTGCCGCCAACGAACTTCCAGGGGCCTTCCGGGTCCCTCTCGTCAGGGAAGCCTTGGATAATCGAGGCTTGCTCGACAGTGAGCTTCGGCCCGCGCGTCAGGTTGCCCAGGTCTCGATCCTCGTCGACCATTTCTTCTTCGTCGTTTGCCACGCCCATGGCGTCGATCCCGAGCAGTTTCCAGGCCTTCTTGGCTCGAGTGGGCCCCAAGTCAGCACCGCCATGCTTCTTCGAACCGCCGACCAGAGTGGGGGCGACAGTACCAAGGCTGGCTTGATCCAGCCATTTCTGGTATCGCTCCGTCCCTTCTCCCAGTCGCCGCTTCATGCTGTCCTCGAGCGCCTCTGCTACTGTGCGAATCTTAGAGACAGGAGCAGGCCACGAAAACCCTCGGTAATGATCCTTATGAATGGCTACAAGAATCGCACGCGGCCGCAACTGAGGAACACCGAAGTCCCGCGCATTGAGCACTCGCCAACCGCAGATCACGTACCCTGAGCGGCGCAGGGCATTTTTGATCTGGTTCCGGTAGTAATAGAACTTCTGCGTCGGCTCCACGAGGCCACGCACATTTTCGATCATGACCGCACGCGGCTTGAGCTCTTCGACTAGTTCCAGCATGCGCGGGAAGAGATCGCGTTCATCATCCCGACCAAGCTGTTTTCCTGCTGCGGAGAACGGAGGACAAGGCACACCACCCGCAAGCAGGTCAAGCTGACCCGGTCGGAGCATCGGCTCCTGGTCCGGGCGCGCCGCTTTCCCCTCCAGATCAGGATTGGGCACTTCCTTAAGCGGATGGAAACTCTTGACATCCACTTCGCTGACGAGGCAGTGCTTCTTCTCCCAGCGCCACGAAGCACGGGAGTCGATGTTCTCTCTCAGCGTCGCCGCGGCATGCTTGTCGATCTCGACCAGGGCCAGGTGCCTGAAGCCGGCCTGGTGGAGCCCGACGGCCTGGCCGCCGGCGCCCGCGCAGATCTCGATCGAGGTCAGCTTGCGGGGGGCGGTACCCATCGACTCCTCCTGGTGCAGCGGTTTGCAGACACGCAAGTGTCGCATCTCTCGGCACCCAAGGGACACGCAGATGGCTGGTCGCCCCGCCGACCACATCAGCTCCCCATGAGCTCTTCCAAGTCTCGCCGCAGCTCGTCCCTGATCGCGGCAGGAAGCTGCCGGTACAGCGCCCATACCTGTTCCGTCGTACCCAGAGGCCGCCGATCAGCCCGCATCCAGTCAAGCAAGTCCTGCTTGTTTCGCTTGGGCAGCTCAGCTACCCGGTCCCACACCTGCCCCTTGGACATCTGCACCCCCGTGAGGTGCCTCACAGTCTCGTTGCAGCGGGCGCATTCCGTGATCAGGTCACCTGCCTCGGCAGAACTGCCCGACCTGTGTGGATTCACATGACCAAGAGTCAGCCGGACCCGCACCCCCGGGTCATCCACGTACTCTTCGCCAGCCGCGTGCCCGCACCGTCGGCACATATGACCATCGCGCTCATAGACGAACCGCCGGGTCTTGGCGCTGATCTGCCGCAACCCGGCCGCCCGGTGTTCCGGCTCCCACACCGGAAGCCCAATGGCCTCCAGATACAACTGGTCCGGCTGCAGACTCGGCTTGTCCCTGTACGTCTTGATCACCCAGCCAGCGGGACGGAGGTCCCGCATACGGCGATCGACCTGCTCCGCGCCCCGAATCGCCTCCCGGAGCCGGGCCTTGGAAAAGGTGCCCCCTTCGCCGACCTCATCCCGCAGCCACAGCGCCACACGAATCCGGGTGCCCAGACTCTCGTTCTGCCACCTTAGTCCCGATCTGTCCATATTCCACCAATCGGTCAAACGTTCCGCTCTGCACCCCATTGGCGGGAGACCGTAGCTTGCCGCCACTTGCCGCGGCAAGTGGCGGCAAGCTGTCCGCGCATACGCAGTCTGTCAAGAAGGGTGCCATCGTGCTTCATCCATCTACAGCCGTGGACTACCGCACGTGCTTGGAACTCTGCGCTGGGGCAGGCGGCCAGGCACTCGGCTTAGAACGGGCCGGCTTCACGCATCAGATGCTGGTCGAACTCGACTCCGACGCGTGCCGGACCCTGCGGACGAATCGCCCGGGCTGGAACGTCGTACAGGAGGACATCAGGTCCTCAGAGCGCGTTTTGGCGCTGGCCTCAGCGCGGCCTTGGCTGCTTGCCGCCGGCGTGCCTTGTCCGCCGTTCTCTATCGCTGGTCACCGGCTCGGTGCGGAGGACGAGCGTGATCTCTTTCCGGTGGCTCTCTCGTACGTCCGTACCCTCAAGCCCAGAGCGGTCCTTCTCGAGAACGTGAAGGGCCTGCTCCAGGCGAAGTTCTCCGCGTATCGAGCGGAGATGCTGCAACGCCTGTCACTACTGGGCTATGAAGCCGCATGGCGCCTGCTGTACGCACGCGACTTCGGTGTCCCCCAGCTCAGACCACGTGCTGTCCTCGTGGCCATGGCGCCAGAGGACTTCGCCAACTTCCAGTGGCCTTCCCAAGGCCGCGCAGCGGAAGACTGTGCTCTCGTGGGGGACGTACTCCGCGACTCGATGGCTTCTCGCGGATGGGAGCTCGCCGACGCCTGGGCCGCCCAAGCGCGCCTAATCGGGCCCACACTGTGCGGCGGCTCGAAGAAGCACGGGGGCCCTGATCTTGGCCCCTCACGCGCGCGCCAGGCCTGGGCGCAGCTCGGCGTGAACGGCTCCAGCGTCGCTGATCAGCCGCCAGCACCCGGAGACCCGCTGCCGGTGAAGCTCACTGTGGCGCAGCTGGCTCTGCTGCAAGGCTTTCCCACGAACTGGCGGTTCGCTGGGCGTAAGACCTCGGCTCACCGGCAGGTCGGCAACGCCTTCCCGCCACCAGTCGCTTACGCGGTCGGCGCCGCGATCGCTGAGGCTTTCGACCGAACGGACAGCAGGGTGGCAGCATGGGTGGCACCCGTCAGCTCTTGACCCACTGCCCGTTCGCACCCAATCCACGAGCGCGTTACCGGTGTGTGCTCATCGGCCAGCGCGTGTATCGAGGTGATGGAGGAGAGCACGAACGTCAGCCATGTCCATTCCGGCGGCAAGCGGCGGCTCTTCCTGTGGGTCGGCGAGCTGCTGTACGGCCGGGTCATCAAGAATTTTCCCCATGAACTCAAGCTTCTCCTTCAGCCGCATGGCCACGATGTCGTCAATGGTCTCTTCCGATGCAAGAACCGTGACGCGCGTCTCCATGCCAGGGGCGAGTCCCAGCCGGTGAATGCGGTCGAGGCTCTGCAGGTAGCGGCCCGCCATGAAGTCGCGATCCACATAGACAGCGTCGTGGCATACGTGGTGAAGGCTGATACCTTCGCCAAGCGTCGCAGGATTGGACAGCAGCACGTGGCACCGCGGGTCCTCCCTGAATCGCCTCAGCTGTTCCTCGCGATCGGGCGTGCCGCCATGTACGACAGCCGGCTGGTAGGCGGCGAACAGGCGCTCCATGGTGGTGAGACTGCGGACGAACGTCGTCCACACCAGGGTCTTCCGGCCCATCGCTGCGTTCTGTCCGACGATGGTCAGCGCTTCCTTGTATTTCGGTGAAAGCTCATAGTCCGGCAGCCTCTTCAACAGCTCGTACAACGAGTCCGTCCTGGGCACGTCCAACGGAGGAACTTGGTAGTCAAGAGGGGCGTATCGACTCTCACCCTCCACGAGCAAGGCCGGGCTCGTAGCCGCCATGAGGAGACGAAGCATGGCCTTGCCCAGAGCATCGAAATCGTCCCGCCCCGCTTCCGCACGTGCCGTGTAACGTCCGACAAGTGCGTCATAGATTTCCCGATGCAGACTCGGCATACGGACGTGGCGGATGCGGGGTTCGTACGGAGGAAGACCAAGCTCGCTTTTTGTGGTGCGCGTGAACAGCGGACGCAGGACTTGGCTCGCGTGACCGAGGTCGCCCCCAGCTACAGCTTGGGTAACGACTCGGCGGCCATGCCCTGGCCAGACGAACGACAAGAGATTTTCGAGGTCGCGGGCACCGTTGGGCGCTGGGGTGCCGGTAAGGATCAGGCGCCGCTTGGCGAGCGGACCGAGAGCCATACACGCACTGCCGTAGATTCCTCGCGCCCCCAGCTTCATCCGATGCGCCTCGTCGAGTATGACCATTGAGGGTGCCGACCTGAGCCACCCTGAAAGCGCGGCCAAGGAACGACCAAGTCTCTCGTAGTTCACGATCAGGACATCTGTCCCTGGTTCAGGACTGCTCCCCATGACCTTGGCGGTGAGCGGCTTGTTGAAACAAGCGGTGCTCTCATAAGTCCAGGACTCATACGCGGACTTGGGGCTCACGACGAGCAGTCGCCGCACCTCGCCCCGCTGACGCAACGCCGCGAACACCGCGAGGCCGACGCGTGTCTTCCCCGCCCCTGGCACTGAGAAGTTGGCGCCATGCCGCAGGGACAAGAGCCTGGCGATGTCCCGCCGCTGGAAGGGAGTGAGATCAGCGCTCCACTCCGGTCCTAGCCACTCTTGAACGGTATCCGGGATGACGGAAGCCGCCGTAGTGGCGTCCTGCAGCATCCGCTCGGCCTGGTCCGCGTCATCCAGGACTGTGCCGACAAGGTCTGCTAGCTCGGCCTCCCAGGACACCGTCTCCGGAGCGGGCCAGTCAGCCAGGGCCTCAAGCCCCGTGAGGAAGTCGTCGAGATCCACTTCGACGGATAGAAAAGTACGCTGGCTACCCGCGGGAAAGCGGGCAGCCAGCTTGGAGAAGTCACTTTCGAACCCCTGTGCCGCTCGCAGGATGGCTCGCGTGCGCGTCACGTCAAAGGCAATGCGCAGCGACGGCTCCGCAGACGCGGTCACACCGCCTCCTTGCGGACCGCTTCCCGAAGCCAGGCAACTCCATCTCCGGGTGCCTTGATGCTGCGCTGACTCGCCACGGCGAGCTTTGTCAGGGACTCACGCAGGGCCAGGACCGCCTCGTCGAAGGCCTCCTCATCAAGGCTTCCAGAAGCCTTGGCCAGGGTGAGGTCGGTGATGCACTGTTCAATGTCCTGGCAGGCATCTGTGAGACGATCGGGAGCGGCACGCTTCCGCTTGCGCACTCTGGCGTCTTTACCAGCGGGCTCGAGAGCGTCCTCGAAAGCCTGTCGTGCTGCCGAGTAGATGGTTGTCGCGCTTGCAGCCCGCTCGCCCATGCTTTCATCTTCGGCGGTTACGACCGCCTTCGCTTTCAGAATCATATCGGTCAATGACTTCGCCTGAGCAGCCTTAGGCGCCGACGGCTTGAAGCTTCTGTTCAGCCCAGGAATAGAAACAGCGATTGGCTCGGCCTCTTGTGGCTGCAAGTCTTCTGGAAGACGGACATCCAGGTACCGTTCCCTGAAGTCTGGCTCAATCAAGCGCACATCGGTCTTAGAGAAATCCAGAGCAATAGCCGCGAGACGCAATTCCTTGAGGGTCTCAGCGTCATCCTTGTTCACTTCTGATTCCCGAACGTACCGCCGGTACAGTTCGCGAAGCTTCTCCTGCTGCTTCTCGAAGTCCAGAAGCCTGAGTCGCTGCTTCCCGTCCTGAGAACGCTCAATCAGCTCCTTCAGGCAAGAGAGAATCCACAGGTCCTGTCGGCACGTTTCCGTACGGATTCGGAATTCTCGGGCGATGTCTGCTTCCGGACGCCCCAGGAGGTGTTGTTCCTCGATAGCCAGCAACCTGTTGATATAAGAATAATTCCTACGCTGGTCTGGACGTAGCTGAAGTGCCAGCTCGACCGCGTTGATGTCATTCCAAGTGCATGAAGCCGGCAGAACCCCCACTCGCATGTTGGTAACCCCGAGCTCTTTCAAGGCTACACAGCGGGTGTTCCCGTTGACAATGATGCCGTCGCGAGTGATGAGGCCCGGCTCCTTTTGCCGGTCCGTCCTCAAGCTCTCCTTCAATTCGTCGAAGTCGGGGTCCCGCTTCCTGGGGTCGGCTGGCAGTCCCCGCAGGAGCTGTCGCAGGTACTCCTGGCTGTCTTTGGCCCAGGGTGCCTGCTGCAGCGAACGGTCCTGGTCCGGGTCAAGGCTGCGCTGGGCCCGGATACGGTGCGTCCCGGGGTTGAAGTACAGAGACTCCACGGGCATGTCAATGACCTCGACGTGCAGCGGCTGAGTGCGCCACTCGACCGTCAGCGTTTCCCGGACGCCGTCTCCCCTCTCGACCTCTGCCAGTCGCTGCTCGACCACGGTTCGATTCTTGTCTGCCAGCGGCGGCCGGCCGTACTCCTCGCCCACCAGGGTCTCCTCAGGTGCGTCATGCTCGTTATGGGTGCGTCATAGCGACGCCCTCGGGGACGGGCGCCGCACTCGAAAAGTGTTGGCCAGTTCTACTCCGCAACCAGCTTGAGGGCCTCGCGGACCTTCGCCCTGGACTCTTCCGGCAATGCCCGGTAGTCGGCCCAGAAGGTTTCCGCCGCGCTGAAATCGCGGTGGCCTTGTTCCATCCACCCCAGGAGCATCGTGCGATCCAGGCCACTCAGTCCCGCCGCGCGGGACAGCAGTGAGCCCAGGTCCGCGACCGTGCCTCGCCCGCCCACACGACAGCGGTTGCATTCGGACACGAGCTCCGTTGACGTGCTTCCGTCCTGCTGGCGCACAGCGCGGCGGGCGATATCAATCTGGGCGGCTTCGTATGTGCCGTCGTAGATCTCACCCGGTGCGATCCCGCACGACCTGCAGAAGTGCCCGTCACGCGCGAGGACTTCACGCCGTCGGGTCTGGGTGATCGAAGTGCCGGGACGGGTGCCCTTGCCCGGCTCCCAGACAGGCTCTCCCTGTTTCACGAAGCGTTGCTCGTTCGCCCCGAGGGACGCGTCTTCCCGATTGGTGTCGATCTGCCAGCCGTGGTCGCGCAGGTCTCTGACCCGGCGGTCCGCCTGGCTGACCCCCGGGAACGCCTGCTTGACGTCCTCCTTGGTGAAGACGTTCCCCTCCCCTACGACCTCGACCAGCCACAGGCCGGCACGCTTCATAGTGCCGAGCTTCGGATCCGTCCACGACGGCATGTTCATCCCACCCTCGTTCCGCGCTTGTCCGCTAGGCCCCCCGGAGCCAGCGTGAAGGGCGGCTCCGGACGGGCAACTTCAACCCTGGCCGAGGAGTTCCCCAGAAACCAGCGCTGGCCGCCCATTGCGGCAGCGCAAATATTTGCTCCACCGCAAGCAGCCGAGGCGTCAGGCAGCTGCTCGCTAGACGGAGCAGAATGAAGGGTCCACGCATCCCTCAACACCGGGCGGTGAAGGCGCAGATGAAGAGCGCGACCACAGGGGACGAGGCGGACAAGGACGGTCAGTCGTCGCACAGACGCGAGTTCTTCGCTGCCCTCGCCGGGACCTTGGAGGCCGTCGACATACCCCAGTACCGGATCGCCGACAGAGCCGGCCTACCGGAGTCCAGCGTCTCTTGTTACCGGACCGGGCGGCGTATGCCCAACCAGCACCGAGTGGAGTTGCTGTACAAGGTCACAGAGGAGGCAGCGCTGCGCCAGGGCGTCACACTGCCGTACTCCCTTCAGCAACTGCTGCGTCTGCATGAGGCCGCCGCGATCGAGAGTGTCGCTCCGTCCGCCAGAGTCCTTGAGGCGGAAGCGGACCGGACATCCTGCGACTCCGCGGGGCAGCGGTGGTCGGCTCTCTCCGGTTTCCGTAAGCGCCGACACAGGCGGCGGGGATTGCTGGCACGCCACACGACTACGCGCTCAACGGCGCCAGGTGGTGCGCCGGTCCCCCCGCGGCAGGGGGACCGGCGCACCGCTTCCAACCCTCATGCGGCCGAAGTCGCCGACTTTTCGCGTTACGTCGCGGAGGGCAAGGTTCGGGAGGCCCATTTCATCGCCTGGGCGATGGGCAGCAGTGTCCCCGCCCTGGAGTTTCCCCAAGCGCTCGCTTCCTACCGCAAAGCAGGAGCCGTCCAAGGTGTTGAAGCCATGCTCAACGCGGCGACCAGCGCGAGCATGCAGAGGTCCGTCAATGTCGCCGCCGCACTCCTCGACAAGGGGCAAGTGCAGGACGCGCGAGCAGTACTGAGTGCTGTCCGCACAGAGGAATAGCCGAGGACCGTGCCGGCGCGGTTCTGAGATCTATGCGGCACCGGCCTCCGCCTCGTAGTGCATCAGTGCCCGGTCGAGTGCCTCGTCCGGGTCTCCCCCCTGCGCTACGAGCCAATGAAGCAGGTCCGTAATGGCGTCCGTTGCCGACTCTTCCAGCACCGCGGCTGTCGGCACCATGACGGATGCCGAGCCCGCCACGCGCCGGTACTCGTTGATGATCATCACAGCACGCTGTACCCGCAACCGATGCTGAGCTGATCCCAGCGCCAGCTCACACCACACCATCTTTCCAGCCGGCGTGAGTTCCGCACCCCACTCCTCACTCATGGCGGCAAGCATCTGCAGCCCCCGCCCGCGCTCTGCCACCGTGCAAGCAGTCCGCAGGACGGGCCGCCCCGGGCTCTTATCGTGCACTTCCACTCGCAGGCGATGACCTGTCGACTCTAGGACCAGTGTCGCGGGAGAACCCTCACCGACATGTTCGATGACATTGGTCGCCAGTTCTGTGACCGCTAGCTCAGCCTCCTCGGCCACGGCCCCCATTCCCCACTGCTCCAGCGCGCGGCGGGCAGCCTCACGCAGCAAGCTCAACTCCGCCGGCGCTGCCTCGAACGGCAGAACACACCGCAGGCCCCCAGCTCGCTCCTCAAAGAAGGGCATGACGAAGAATTCCTCCCTGGCCAGGCAGCGCTGCGCTCCGCCACCCGCGTGGCGACGTTGCGTAGCTCTCCGCTCACGAGAATGGCACAGAGAAGTCTCGCTGTGTAACTTCTCACGAGACTCCTTAGAGTGAATCGGAGCGGCCCAAGTCCAGCCCGGACATAGCCTGTTCGCGGCCCGCGGGCAGGGCGCTCGCGCCGCCGTGGAGGTTGATCGCCGTGCCAGCAAGGGCTACGACCCGTCGACGACAGCTGGGCTCGACCCTGCGCAAGCTGCGCGCCCGCAAGGGGCTGACACTTGAAGAAGCCGGCCTCCTCGTCGGGGTGTCGAAGGCGACCGTCAGCCGGTACGAGACGCGCGAGGGGCCCGTGAAGTGGCTCGTCGTGGAAGGGCTTTGCCGGGCGTACGACGCGAGCGACGCCGAGCGGAATGCGTTGGTCAACCTCGCCAAGGACGCCAGACAGCAAGGGTGGTGGAGTTCCGTCTCGGATGCGATCCCGGAGAGCATGAACCTGCTGCTCACGCTGGAGGACGAGGCGACGCGTGAGGACCACTTCGCGTGTGTCTACGTGCCCGGGCTGCTGCAGACCCGGGGCTACAGCACGGCTGTGCAGCAGGCCAACGAGGTGCCGCTGTCGTCGGGGGAGATTGAACGCCTCGTGGACATCCGCATGAAGCGGCAGGAGATCCTCAGCCGCGCGGAGCCGCCGCACCTGTGGGCCGTGCTCGACGAGTCCGTGATTCGCCGGGTCGTCGGCTCGCGCGGGATCATGAAGGAGCAGCTCGGTCGGCTCCTTGAGGCCAATGAGTCACCTCATGTCACGCTGCAGATACTGCCCTTCTCCAAGGGCGCCCACTGCGCCGCTCTCGGAAGCTTCGTCATCATCGGCGGCGCCGAGCCGCACCTCGACGTCGTGTACGTCGACTACCACACCGGCGCGCTGTTCCTGGAGAGGGAAGAGGAACTGCGGCGCTACAGGCTTGCGTTCGACTACCTGCGCGCACAAGCGTTGGACATGGAGGCCACCTCCGCAGTGATCCGACGAGTCCGCGAGGAGCTGTGATGTCCGCCCACCCCCGCCCGGTTTCCGAAGGCGCCTGGTTCAGGTCGTCGTACAGCGGTGGCAACACGACCGAGTGCGTGGAGGTGGCGGTCGCCGGTGACAGCACCGTGCTCATACGCGATTCGCAGCGCCCTGATGGGCTGCGGATAACCGTCCGTACCGGGACCTGGACGGGCTTCCTCGCCTTCCTGGGCGCACGATGACCTGCGGGGCGCGTCCGGTTCGTACCGTCTGGTGGGGGCGCAGACCGTGAAAGGCCGCCCGTTACCCTCAGGCTGTGGACCGGCCCCTCCCAGCCGGTTGCCCAGGAACAGAACGGCCCGGAAGTGAGGCAGGCATGGCGAAGGCACGCGTACCCGCAGCAGTGATCGCCGCAGGTGGGCTCGTCGGTGGGTATGCCACCGCTCGGTTCACCAAGAAGCGGCCGCTCGGTGGGGTCGTGCTGGCCGCGGCCGGGGGTGTGGCCGCCAAGGAGTGGCAGCGGCGGGCCGGAGGCAAGGCTGCTGCCGCGCTGAGCGGGGCGTATGTCGCCGCCTTCGCGGGGTCGCATCCGCTGGCGAAGAAGGTGGGCGCGTGGCCCGCCGTGCTCGGGGTCGCGAGTGTGGTGGGCCTCGCCTCGTGGGCCGTGGCGGACCGGCGGCGCTGAGCTCTGGCGGCAGGCCGGGCCGCGCTGGACTCTGCGTAGCGCCAGTGGCGGGCATCACACCCGGGGTGCAGCCACCGCGCCGAGGGATGGCCCGGTGTGCACCGCGCCCAGGGCAGGGGGTCCGGGCTAGACCTGCGCCCGGGGAGGGTGGGCCTCAGCCCGTGGCCACCCGCGTCCGGGGGGCCTCACCCCGTGCGGCCCCGCGCCGGGGCGGCGGGCCTCAGCCCGGGCGGGCCCGCGCCCGGGGAGGGTGGGCCTCAGCCCGTGAACGCTCGCGACACCGCGTAGATCACCAGCCCCGCCAGCGACCCCACCACCGTGCCGTTGATGCGGATGAACTGGAGGTCGCGGCCGATGTGGGCCTCGATCTTCTTCGACGTCTGCTCGGCGTCCCAGCCCGCGACGGTGTCGGTGATGAGGGACGTGATCTCGTCGCGGTACGTCGTCACGACGTACACCGCCGCGCCCTCCACCCAGCCGTCGACCTTCTGCTGGAGGCGGGGGTCGGTCGCCATGCGGGAGCCCAGGGACAGCAGGGCCGCGCGTACGCGCAGGCGCAGTTCGCTGCGTTCGTCCTCGGCGGCGGCCACGATCATCTGGCGGACCGCCGACCAGGCCGACGCGATCAGGTCCTGCACCTCGCCCCGGGCCAGGACCTCGCGCTTGAGGTTCTCCACCCGCGCCCGGGTGTCCGAGTCGGACTGCAGGTCGGCGGCGAAGTCGGTGAGGAACCGGTCGAGGGCGCCGCGCGCCGGGTGCTCGGGCATGTCGCGCATCTCGGTGACGAAGCGCAGCAACTCCTTGTAGACGCGCTCGCCGACCTTCTTGTCCACGAAGCGCGGCGTCCAGCCGGGCGCGCCCCCCTGCACCGCGACCATCACCTGGTCCGCGTGCGCGACCAGCCAGTCGTGGGCCCGTACGCACACCAGGTCCACGAACCGCCTGTGGCCGCCGTCCGCGACCACCTTGTCCAGCATCTTCCCCATGCCCGGCGCGATCTCCTGCGCGTCCGCACGGCGCGTGATCGCCTCGCCGACGACCGCCTGGACGTCCGAGTCGCGCAGCACGGTCAGGGCGCCGCGCAGCGCCGTCGCCAGCTCGGCCGTCACGCGGTCGGCGTGCTCCGGCTCGGCCAGCCAGGCGCCCAGGCGGCTGCCGATGCCCACGGCGCGCAACCGCTGGCGTACGACGGAACCGGAGAGGAAGTTCTCGCCGACGAAGTCCCCCAGGGACACGCCGAGCTGGTCCTTCTTCTTGGGGATGATCGCCGTGTGCGGGATGGGGATGCCCAGCGGGTGCCGGAAGAGCGCCGTGACCGCGAACCAGTCGGCGAGCGCGCCCACCATGCCCGCCTCCGCGGCCGCCGCGACGTACCCGGCCCATGCGCCAGCGCCCTCGTGCTGCGCCCACTTCGCGAGGACGTACACGACGGCCACGAAGAGCAGCAGCCCCGTCGCCGTCAGCTTCATCCGGCGCACGCCGCGCCGCTTCTCCTCGTCGGCGGCGCTGTACGTGAAGCCGGGCAGCCCCGCGTCCGAGCTACCCGGGGCGGCCGCACCGCCCTCCCGGCCCCCTCCCGCGGGCCCCGCCGGTCCGGCCGGCCCCGCCGGCCCCGTCGGCCCAGCCGGCCCATCCGGCCCGGACGCCGTCGCCTCCCGTTCCGCCGGTCCCACCGGTTCAGCACCTTCCGTACGCTTCATCCCGTAACGCCCCGTCTCGCGTCGTTCGTCGTACGCATTGTCCCTGCCGAGGTCCCCGGCGGGCTCCTGCCGGGTTTCCTGTCGCGCCTCCTGCCGGGCTTCCTGTCGTCTCCCCGCCGCGTGCCCATCGATCCCCATCCCGTCCCGGAGAGTCCCGGCGGGTCCCGAGAGTCCCGGCGATCCCCGGCGAGTCCACTCCGTCGCGTCGAGTCCCCTTACAGACCGACTCCCGGAACGGACGGCGAGTTCCCGGCGTCTGAGTGAGCGGAGGGGGGCGGCGTCGGCCTCCTCGCGCGCCATGACGCATCATGGGTTATTCACACCGGAGCCTCGGGCTCCCCCTGTCCGAGGAGACACAGCCCGCATGACCAAGCGTCACGGTTATGCACTGCTGGCCGCCCTGCTCGCGGTCATCGTGGTGGTCTCGGCCGCCATATACGCCGGCGTCACGGGCGCCGACGGCGCGAAGGACCAGGTCAGCGCCGGTCCGGGCGCCCCCCGCAACTCCGCCGCCCCCGCTTCCGCGGGTACGTGGGTCGGCACCTGGTCGGCGTCCCCGGCGGGCGCCGAGCCCGGCACGGCGGCGCACGGCATGGCGGGCCGGTCCGTACGCAACGTGGTGCACACCAGCGTCGGCGGCGACGGCGCCCGCGTGACCCTGTCCAACCTGTACGGCAGGCAGCCGCTCACCATCACCCATGCCTCCGTCGCGGTGGCCGCCGCGTCGAACACCCCGGCCGCGGCCGTCGACACGCTGCGCCGCCTGACCTTCGGCGGCGAGACCTCCGTCGTCGTCCCGCCCGGCCGCCACGTCGTCAGCGACCCGGCGCGGCTGCGCGTGCCCGCCGACGCGGACCTGCTGGTCACGACGTACGCGCCGACGCCCTCCGGTCCGGTGACGTACCACCCGCACGCCCGCCAGATCTCCTACGTGGCCGACGGCGACCGTACGGAGGACCCGACCGGGGCCGCGTACCGCGAGCAGAGCCCGTACTGGCGCTACGTCTCCGCCGTCGACGTGCTGAGCAGCGAGGCGACCGGCACGGTCGTCGTCGTCGGCGACTCCCTCACCGACGGCATCACCTCCACCATGGGCGCCAACCGCCGCTGGACGGACGTGCTCGCGGACCGGCTGCGCGAGGAGTCCGGCGCGCCGCGCTACAGCGTCGTGAACCAGGGCATCAGCGGCAACCGCGTCCTGTCCGACGGCAAGCCCGCCCCCTTCCCGGGCGGGCCCGCGGGCAACCCCAGCGCCCTGTCCCGGTTCGACCGCGACGTGCTCGGCCGCAGCGGCGTCAAGGCCGTCGTCGTCGCCCTCGGCATCAACGACATCCTGCGCAACCCGCACCGGGCCGACGCCCGCCGCATCGTGGACGGCCTGCGCGAGCTGACCCGGCAGGCGCACGCCCGGGGCCTGCGCGTCGTCGGCGCCACGCTGATGCCCTTCGGCGGGCACCGGGGCTACACCCCCGCCCTGGAGGCGGTGCGCCGCGCGGTCAACGCGGAGATCCGCTCCGGCGGGGTCTTCGACGACCACGTGGACTTCGACAAGGCCCTCCGCGACCCGTACGACCCCCGCAAGCTCCTCGACCGCTACGACTCCGGCGACAGCCTCCACCCCAGCGACGCGGGCTTCCGCCGCATGGGCGAGACCTTCGACGTGTCGGCGCTGCGGGGGGCGGGGGCGGCCGAGCTCTGAGGGGCGGCGAGGAAGCGCCCCGGCCGAAGGCAGCTCCGGCCTGCCCCCGCCTCCTCCCGGGCAGCCCCTAGCTCACGTCCCCGCCATGGATCCCGTGGTGGTTGTCCTCCGTGCGGCGGCGGTGGAGTTCGTGGCGGTGTTCGTGTTCCGCGCGGCGGGTCTGTCGCGCCTCCAGGCGGGCCTGCTTCACCTCCAGGTGGGCGCGGCGGCGCTCCTCCTTGCGGCGCAGGCGTTCCGCCTTGCGGAGTTTGCGTTCGACGCCCACCCCGCCCATCAGGGCGAAGCCGGTGACGGTCACGCGCGGGGAACCGGGGGTGCCCGCGCCGGTGGCGTCGTCGCCGAAGCCGCCCATGAAGCCGAAGCCCCGGACGGTGACATTGAGGTCGGGCGGCACGATGACGCCGATGCCGCCCATGACCGCGAAGCAGCGGATGGTGACGTCGCGGTCGGCGAAGTGCGCCTCGCGCAGGTCGATCTCGCCGCCGCCCCACATCGCGAACGAGGTGAAGACCCGGCCGACCGTCCAGCCGCCTTTGCGGCTGAAGCCGCTCCAGAAGGCGAAGGCGCCGCGGGAGGTGGGCTCGGCCCCGGGGTCGACCCGCCGCGACCAGTCGATCTCCGTCGAGGCCGGGTCGTCGTCGAGGGCGCCCTTGGCCAGGGAGACCGCGGGCACGGCCGCCGTGGGCAGGTCGCGGGTGAGGGGTTCAAGCTCGCCGTACGTACGGGAGCGGTACGCCGCGTCCACCCGCTCGTTGAACTCCTCCATGTCGAGGCGGCCCTCGGCCAGCGCCTCGCGCAGGATCTCCGCGACCCGCTCCCGGTCCGCGTCGGACGCGCGCAGGTCGGCGGGGTGCAGCTCGGAGGGCTCCGTCCTGGAGGGCCGCGCCTCGGCTGGCTCCAGCCCGGAGGGCCGCGCGTCGGAAGGCTCCAGTCCGGAGGGCCGCGCCTCGGAGGGCTCCCTCCCGGAGGCCCGCGCCTCGGCAGGCTCCAGCCCGGAGGGCCGCGCCTCGGAGGGCTCCAGCCCGGAGGGCCGCGCGTCGTCGCCCGGCGCGTCCGCCGCCCGCCCCTCCGCGGCGCGTACGTCAGCCGCCCGCCCCTCGGCGGCGGGCGCCCCGGCGGGGCCCGCGTCCGGGGAGCGGGGCGCGGCCGGTGTCGGGGCCGGTGGCTTCGGAGAGTTGGCGTCCGTCATACCCGAAGCCTACGAGGTCCCCCGGTCGGCGTACATCTTGGCAATCACGGCCTCGATGTCCGGCTCGCGGACGGACAGGTCCACCAGCGGGTACCGCTCGGCGACCGCCGCGACCAGTGGGGCGGCGGAGGCCGCCGCCGGGAACGCCAGCCACTGCCGGGGGCCCTCCGTGCGCACCACCCGCGCCGACTCGACCTCCAGGGGCGGCAGTTCGCGTTCGAGGTCGACGACGAGCATGCGCTCGCTCTCGCCGACCTCGTGCAGGCCGTCCAGCGGGCCGTCGTACATCAGGCGCCCGTGGTCGATGACCATCACGCGCCGGCAGAGCTGCTCGATGTCGGTGAGGTCGTGGGTGGTGAGCAGCACCGTCGTGCCGGACTCGGCGTTCAGGTCCCGCAGGAAGCCGCGGACCCTGGCCTTGCTGACCACGTCGAGACCGATGGTGGGCTCGTCCAGGTACAGCACGTCCGGGTCGTGCAGCAGCGCCGCCGCGATGTCACCGCGCATGCGCTGGCCGAGCGAGAGCTGCCGTACGGGAACCTCCAACAGCTCGCCGAGGTCGAGGAGTTCGACGCAGCGGTCGAGGTTCTCGGCGTACCGGGCGTCCGGGATGCGGTACATGCGGCGCATCAGACGGTACGAGTCGATGAGCGGCAGGTCCCACCAGAGCGTGGTGCGCTGGCCGAAGACGACGCCGATGTGCCGGGCCAGGCGGGTGCGCTCGCGGGCCGGGTCGATGCCCGCGACCCGGAGCCGGCCGCCGCTGGGGGTGAGGATGCCGGTGAGCATCTTGATCGTCGTCGACTTGCCCGCGCCGTTCGGGCCGATGTAGCCGACCATCTCGCCGCGCGGCACCTGGAAGGTGATGCCGTCGACGGCCCGGACCTGGTGCCGCTCCCGGCGCAGGAAGCCGGTCCTGCGGCGGACGTCGAAGACCTTCTCGACGCCGTCGAGGGTGATGAAGTCACTGGTCACGAGTGCGTCAGCTCCCTGTGCTGCGGTACGAGCGGAGGCCCGCGCGCCAGGCCAGGCCCGCGAGCGCGAGGCAGGCGACGGCGACCAGCGGCGGGGTGAAGGCGACCCACCCCGGCAGGTCGAGCGGGTACGGGCGGCCCAGGACGTACAGGCCGGGCAGCCAGTTCACGAAGGCAATCGGCACGACGTAGGTGACGCCGCGCACCAGCTCCTGGGCGAAGACGGTCGGCGGGTACTGGAGCAGGGTGTTGCCCCCGTACGTGAAGGAGTTCTGCACCTCGGAGGCGTCCTGGGCGACGAACTGGAAGGCCGCGCCGAGGACGAAGACGGAGACGAAGATCCCGGTGCCGCTGAGCAGCATCAGCGGGATCATCAGGACCCGGAGCAGTGTCCAGTCGATGTCGACGCTCCAGAAGGCGTACGCGAGGACGAGCAGGCCCTGGGTGACGCGGCCCAGGCGGCGCAGTGCGAAGCGGTCGGCGGCGACCTGCGCGAGCACCGGCACGGGCCGCACCAGGAGGGTGTCGAGCGTGCCGTCGCGCACCCGCCTGCCGAGCCGCTCCATCGAGCCCATGGTGAGGTCGGCGAGGCCGAAGGCGGTGGTGACGGCGCCGTACAGGAGGGCGATCTCGCCGAGGCCGTAGCCGCCGAGCCGGTCGACCTGGGAGAACATCAGCAGGATCGCGACGAAGTCGAGGCCGGTCGCCGCGAAGTTCGCGAGGGCCGTCAGGACGAAGGACGTGCGGTACGCCATCGTGGAGCGGATCCACATGGCGGTGATCAGGCCGTAGGCGCGCAGCCCCTCCCGGGCCCGGGCGAGGGGCCCTGCCGGGCCGTCGAACGCGCGCGCCTGGAGGGCCGTCTCCCGGTCCCGGAGCAGCTCAGCCACCCTGGACCACCACCCGGCGGGTCGCGAGGCCCTGGAGCGCCCGTCCCAGGGCGAGGAGGCCGGCCGCCCACGCGGCCTGGAAGGCGTAAACCGCGAGCAGGCCGGTGCCCGTGTGCCTGCCGAGGAACACGTCCGCGGGCACCTGGAGCAGCGCGGACCAGGGCAGGGCCCGGGCGGCCTCGCCCAGGGCGCCCGGGAAGACGTGCAGGGGCAGCAGCAGGCCGGAGAAGAAGGTGCCCGCGAGCCAGGAGACCTGGGCCACGCCCGCGCCGTCGAGGAGCCAGAAGGCGCTGAGCGCCACCAGGTAGCGCAGGGCGAAGCTGACGACCACGCCGAGCAGGACCGCGAGCAGCGTCGCCAGCCAGGTCAACGGGTCGTGCGGCAGCGCGAGTTGGAACACGAGCGCCCCGAAGATCATCGGCACCACACCTCGGCCCAGAAGGTGGAACGCCGCCCGGCCCAGGTCGCTCGCCAGCCACCAGGCCTGGAGGTCGGCGGGACGGTAGAGGTCGACGGCGACGTCGCCGGTGCGGATGCGCTCCATCAGGTCCGTCTCGAAGCCGCCGCCCATCGCCGCCATCGCCATCAGGAGGGCCTGACCGAGCCACACGTACGTCAGCGCCTGCGCCTGGTCGTATCCTCCTAGTCCGGGTCTCTCGTCCCAGAGGGCTATGTAGGTGTAGGCAAGGATCACGCCGAACACGGTGTTGGTGAACACCCCCGCCAGGGTCGCCGTGCGGTACGTGGCGAATCTCCGGAAGTTACCTCCGGCGACGGCCGCGTACAGGCGGAACCGTCCTGATCTCACGGACATCCCTTTCAGAGAGCCTCGTCCCGCTCAAGGCCGGGCGCCCGGACCGGTGTGTCCGGACCGAAGCGCAGGAGCCTAATGTGAGCGGACCGTCCGTGCCAGGCAATTTCGCCGCGCGGCGCGTGCCTGGTCAGAAGGGCATGCGGAGACAGTGTGCAATGGGTCGTACGAGGCGTACGACGCGAACTGGGAGTTCCGCGAGACATGAGCAGCGACGAGCCGCAGCAGCAGCGTGGCCCCGGGCGCGGGCCCGCTGACGGGCCCGGGGAGCCCGCCGCCCCCGAGGACGGGCCTGCGGCCAACGCCCCCCAGGGGGCGCGCCGTCCGGCCGGGCGGCGCCCCGGCGTCCCCGGCGAGGGTGACGGGCCCGCACACCAGGGTGACCGGGCGTCCCGGGGCGATCGCGCGTCCCGGGGTGACGGCGGGTCCCAGGGTGGCCCGTCCCAGGGTGGCCGGTCCCAGGGTGGCCGGTCCCAGGGCGACCGTGCGTCCCAGGGTGGCCGTGCAAGCCAGGGTGACCGTGCCGCGCGCCGGCCGTCCCCGGGTGACCGGTCCGCGGGCACGCCCGCCGCGGGGAACCCGGCCGCCCAGGGTCGACCGGGTGCGCCGCAGGGGAACGGCTCCGGCCACGGCGGTGCCCCCCGCCGGCAGGGACCGGGGGCCACCGGGCCGTCGGGCCCGCCCCGGCGACGGGGAGCGAACGGTGCCCCGTCGGGCGCGCCCGGTCGGCCGGGAGCCGACGGCGGCCCCTCGGGCGTCCCCGCCCACGACCCCGCCACGCAGAAGATCCGTCCCGTCACCGACCGCGACAAGCCTTCGGCCGGGCCGTCCGCGCGCCCGGGGGCGGCCGCCGCCGCGCACCGGTCCGGCCCCGCCGAGGACCCCGCCACCCAGCAGATCCGCCCCGTCAAGGACCGCGACAAGCCCCCGGCCGGCGAGCGCGGCACCGCCCGCCGCCAGGGAGCCGGCGCGGCGGGAGCGGCCGGAGCGGCCGCCGCCGGGGCACGCTCGTAGCGAACCCTCCTGATAAATCTCAGCGGCGCAGCTGCCCCCAGGAGCAGGTCTGCCGGGCCACCTCGGCGCGTGCCTCCTCGATCATCTTCGGGTCGATCCACGCCA